>NZ_JBNUPN010000005.1:0-94086 GCF_050409405.1 Facklamia sp. P13069
TAGTTTTATCCCGCAAATTTTTAAAATTTCAGGACATTTTCATTTACGGTTGACATCCATTCCAATAAAAATCTAAAAAATTTGTTAAACGTAAATGATAATGTCTCAAGAGAACACAAATCAAAATGTCCCACTTCTGAGTTATACTTCCTTCAGGGGGGTTAGATGGGGAGTTATTTAATAATGTTCGAACAAAGAAAATATGCCGTCATTCAATCGGTTGCACAGGGCCGAAAATCAAAAGCCAGAGCCCAGGTGGAGCTCGGTTTAACACGTCGCTCAATTAGTCGACGACTAACCGTCTATAAAACCGATGGTAAATTAGGCTTTCAACATGGAAATGAAGTGATTGGCTTTGCTTACCTTAGTGGTTTTTATAAAGCCTTTTTGCCTCAGGCTACTTTACTTTCAATCTAGACAGCTGAAGGTTGTCCAGTAAAGGGGGGCGGTCATGAACTTTATACGGTGATAGTGTTGATGCTCTCTCAAACTAATATCGAATACATCATTTCTACCATTGTCGCTGATAATTATCGCTCTCTAAGCTTTCATGAAAAAGAAGGCTTTAAACCTATGCTTACTTTCCCAAAATTAGTGCGCAAAGCTGAACGCTTTATTGATGTGATTTGGATGCGAAAAGCTATAAGAGCTGTTTCACCAAACCATTCAATATCCAGCAGTTGAATTCGACTTTGAAAGAGACCAATTAATTACTGATTAATTATATCACTACACAGTCAAATAAATAGCAGGTTTGTTGAAGTTTCATTTTAAACTCCATTGTAAACCTGCATTTATTTTTGAAAAACTATTCGGGATAAGTAAAGCTTAAATCAGTCACTTTTTCAAGATTTTTTACATATCGCTTTGCTTGATATTTAGCCATTGGTAGGTTTTGATCGAGATAATTTCCACAATCTCTGGCAGTAGCACCAGGTATCTCCCCTTCAAAGTCTGCTGTGAATTTAAAGGTTTCTTTAATTAAATTCAAAACTTCTAGCCCTTCTAAGGCGTCCGTTAAAATTAAATAGAAGCCCGTACGACAGCCCATTGGTCCAAAATAAATGACTTCCTTTTTATATTTTTCGTGATTACGTAAAAAAGTTGCTGCTAAATGCTCAATTGTATGTATTTCTGCTGTATTCATTACGGGTTCAACATTTGGTGCTGTGAAACGTAAGTCATAAGTATGTAGTTTTCTTCCACCAATCTCATCTGTTCGAGACAAGTAGATACCGGGTTTTAAGATTAAATGATTGATGGTAAAACTTGGTATTTTTTCCAATGGAATTCCTCCTTTATATTGCTTCCAATGTAACGAAATAAGAATTATCTGTCAATTTTTAGTTAAATAAAAAGTATATTAGAATAAAATGGATGATTAAACGCAAAAGATGATGACTTATATTAGCTTGTCGACTACTTACCAATCGATCGCGATAGAGCGTAATGGAAAGGGCTAGTAACAAGATAGAAATAGCAATGTCTAAAGGTTTCAAGCTTGACCATAAATTCATTAGGGTCAAAAGAAATAGCAAATCAATAACAGTCAACGTTATCTTTGAAATATTGAGCCCATTTTTTATTCCTAAAATGCCAGTTATAAACACTATAGATGCATAGATAAAGACTATTATGTTCATCACAAACCTCCCTTTACTTCAGTTTTTTAAAATATATCATATATCGCTAATATAGTAAATGTGAATTTCTAATCTGTATATTTAAGTTCTCCTTGTTTATTGCTGTTCTAATTGACCAGCCATAAAAAGGTAAGTATGAAATTTCGATAGCACCGACATCTTGTGTATCTAAATAATTAAGGTGTCTTTTTTCTAATTTTTCAATTGTTTCACTATGAGGATGATTATAAGGATTGTCCTTCCCAGATGATATGAGCGCTAATTCTGGTTGCAGTTGGTCTAATAGATCTTCACTAGTAGAAGTTTTACTACCATGATGACCAATTTTTAAAACGTCTATTTTTTCACTTGAAAAAACTTGTAACAAAGATTTTTCTAGCTCAATTGGTAGATCTGCCATATTAAGAAATTTTTTATCGTCTATTACAAAAGAAGTGATTAGCGAAGAAGCATTACTAAAATCATCTTTAAGACTCGCAGGCATATCCAAACAAATTATCTCAATTTGATTTCCTCCTACCCTCACCTTAGTTCCCGGATTTAAGATGTGATGCTGGGTCTGATTAGGAATTTTATTTGCCATGGTTTGCCATATTGCTGACTCTTTAGTGAATTTTGAATAATACAAATGTTTTATTTCAATCTCTTGGATAAGTGTTATCAAATTACCAAGGTGGTCGATATCTGGATGAGTGATAATGACGCCTTCCAAACTAGCAATTCCTTGTGATTTTAAAGCTGGAATGACATTTTTTAAAGCAAATTGAGTATCCAATTTATTTTTCTCCTGGTAGCTAGCCATCTTCCCTCCGGTATCAACTAACCAAGCCTCTTTTGAAAAAGCCTTTTTATAGAGTAAAGCATCTCCTTGCCCTACATCTAAAACGATGATTCGCTCACGTGGATCAAGATAAGGATAAAATAATATTCCGATTGAATAACCGATAATTAAAGATTGCCAAGCTAATTTTGGGTTGCTTTTTAAATAATAAAACCAAATAATAGCTATACCAAGTAAAAAGATTGGTAAGAAAAAGTTTCCGTTTCCTAATAAGATTGTCCCGCTTTCTATAACAGAATGAAGCGAAAGGAATTCCCACATTCTTTGGAAGACATTAGATAGATAAGTAATGAACTTTAATAAAGCTGGATAGTACTGACTAACATATAATAAAATTGAAAAAGAGAACATGCTTGGCAAAATCCATCTTTCGAATATAGGCGTAAATAAAAGCACGACTGCTAGCTGTAAAAAATTAATGGTATAAGTACTTGAGAGTAAAAGGGGCCATGAAAATAAGAAACAAAATAAAGTTAGTTCACTTTTTTCTTGCCAAGTAGTTGAAAGGCTATCGACTATACTTCCTTGATAAAAATAAATCAGATACGACATTATGAATGATAAAAGAAAGGCTAAACTTTTTATATTGAAGGGATTAATAATTAGGAGGGTTATATAAATTACTGACAAAACATCTAAAGAAGAAAGTGGCCAATCAAACCTTTTGCGTAAATCATTAATTATAATAACCGACATAGAACGGATAACACCTATAGGCCAAGCTACTAACCATGCAAAAAAGGTTAAAAGTATAAAATTGATTTTTTTACTTACTAGAGGAGAAATACCTATTCTTAATAAGATAGTATTGAGAACTCTTCGGAGATAGTTGACATGAAAACCTGAGATTGAGAAAAAGTGTAAAATTCCTAAAGTCATAAAGGCCTGTTTATAATCTTGATAAACTGTGGAATTTAAATTGTAGAGTAATTTATTATGAATACTAACTAAAGGAATCTGACCACATTTTCTTATATAATGTGTTAACCTTGCTCTAACATTAGCAAGTAATACTAAGGGATGGTTGATTAAATTAGATTGATTCAATGAAATTTTTTTAATTTTCTTTACCTCCACCCCCCAAGCTATGCCTTTTCTTTTTAAGTAACTTTGATAGTTAAAAAGATCAAAATTGCGATTAGGTTCTACTTGCTTAATTTCGCCTTCTATTTCTAAACGATAGGAGCTAAGGGTTAAGTCAGGTAAATTTTCTTGCAAAGCTTCCTCATTCCAATAGGTCACTGTCACAGGGAAAGTGGTATCATTTTCGATAATTAAGAAGACTTCACCATAAAAGGTATTTTCACTTTGTTGGATTTGGTTTGGATTGATAGTTATAGTGGCTTCAATTTTTTCTTGGTCATTAAGCATAGAAAGTTGTTCTTGTAACTTGTTTTCTAAAAACCGATGCCTTACGAACACTAACAATAAAAAAAAGACAGCTAAAATGATTACGGCCTTATTATCACACTTAATAATTCGTATAAGGCTTAAACAAAATAGAATGAAGAAAGACAAGGTGGAATGTATAAGAAACAATAAAAACAAACTAATTAGCATAGCAATTAAAGTCCAGTGATAACGACAACTTGTCAATTTATTCATTGCTGAAGCCCTACTGTAATAAGGTCTTTTAATCCTTCAAAGGTTTTTGGACCGATGCCTGAAACTTGTAAAATATCTTCAGTGGCTTGAAAAGAACCATGGTCCTGGCGATACTGAATGATTTTTTGAGCTTTAGAAGGACCGATTTGTGGCAAAGTTTCTAATTCTGCTTGATCTGCTGTATTAATATTAATGAGTGTTTGCCTCTCCTCTTTATTAGAAGATCCTACCAACATTAACTCCTGGTTTAAGGCCGATGTTTTCTGCTGTGATTGCTCGTTTATGATTAGGGTATCCCATTCCGACTGACTATATACTGTAACCATCATCTGATCTTCTAACAGTAACGCTAAATTTAAGCTGTCTTGTGCCGCATCTTCAGTAAAACCTCCAGCCTTATCGATTAAATCAATTAAACGTGATCCTTGCTGTAATTGATAAACTCCTGGTTTCATAACCGCTCCCTTCAAATCTACATAAAGTTGTTTTAATACAGTGGTCTCATTTTCTTGACTGGTCATTTCCAATGCTAGTGAATGCTCTTCTGCTTGTAAATCAACAGTATCCCTTAATAAATTGTTTTGATTTAGCATCATAAAAACACATACACAAGCAACTAATATCAATAAAAATGGCTTATTTCTAATTTTTGCATAAACAGACGCTTTTTGACTTTCTTCAAAATAAGACTTCATGACTTTCCTCCTCACTTGACAATCTTAAATACAAGGAGAATTTCTTAAAGGCGCTTTTAAGACCCCCAGCATCAAAATACTGAGGGTCTTAAAATAAGCTTTGGATATCTCTTTTTATTTTATCCTTTGAGCAAGTGCTTGGGCAACATTTGGAGGAACCATTTGCGAAATATCTCCACCAAAATAAGCGATTTCTTTGATTAAACTGGAGCTTAAATAGCGATAATTTTCATTCGCAAATAAAAGAACTGTTTCAAGGCCTGGGAGTTGGGTTCGATTAACAGTCGCAATATTCGCTTCATATTCAAAATCTTGTGCCGAGCGTACTCCCCGAATAAGGGAAATCGCCTTAACTTTTTGATAGTAATGAGCAATTAAGCCATCTTCTAAGTAATCAATTTTTACATTTTTAAATGCTGCTGTAGCCTCTTCGATTAAAAGTTTTCGCTCCTCAACTGTAAAGACGGTCTTTTTTGTGGTATTCACTGCAATTAATACGATTACTTCATCAAACAATTGACTGGATCGCTCAATCAAATCTAAGTGTCCATATGTTAAGGGGTCGAATGAACCAGGAAAAACACCTACCCTTTTACTCATACTCTTCGCTCTCCTCACCTTGGTATTGATATATTCGAATGACTGTAATCCCATATTTTTTATTTTTTAATTCAAGAAAATTAGGGATTTCTTTTACGGAATGCACTTCGTCAGCCTCAAGAACTATTAAGCAACTCGGATTTAGAAAATCATTTTTGATTAACCACTCTAAGTCTTGCTCAACTTGATTTTCAGCGTAAGGGGGATCAAGAAATACAAGGTCAAAGGCTCGTTGGTTTTTTAGACCCCAATCTAATAACTTTGTCCGGTTTTTGCCACTTAGAAGTACAAACTTTTCTTCTTCTTTTGTCATCTTTATATTTTCTTTAATCGTTAAAACGGCTCGCCGATCTTTCTCGCACATAACAGCTCCTGCCAGTCCTCTTGAAACAGACTCTATGGCCAAAGCTCCTGATCCCGCGTAAAAATCCAAACAATAGCCATCAATCGGTAATCGATTAGCCAAAAGGTTAAACATCGATTCTTTTATTTTATCGGTTGTAGGCCGTGTGTTTTTCCCGGGAACCGCCTTTAAAGGTCGAGATCGATAACTTCCTGCAATGACTCGCATCATACCACCTACTTCTTATCTTTTGCTTCTGGGACGATTTCTTGGGCGAGATCTTTAAAGAATTCGTCAAAGGAAACCTCTTCTTCCTCTTCTGCTTTTAAATCAGGATCAATTCGATCCTTTATAGCATCTTTAAAAGTCATATCGATATCATCTCGGTATGAAACCTCTACTTCCCGCACAAAATTTAATTTACGCAAAGAAGATAAAGTTTCATCAAGCTGAGAATCATTCACGTACATGATGGCATATTTCAAGCGTTCACTTAAATAATGTACTGTGCCATATTTTCTTAATTGCTTCCATTGTTTAAGACTATATAACCATACAACAAGCGATTTTCTTTTTACTGCTTCAAATGTCATTAGCGTCCACCTTTCAAATTGGATACTTTTGAGCGATTAGTTGTTTGTCTCATCCGAGCTTCTTCACTGATGAATTTTTGAACAATGCCTATTATTATCAAATTGACTACCATGCTCGTCCCTCCATACGATATAAAGGGAAGTGTCACTCCAGTAAGGGGGATTAAACTTGTCAATCCTCCAATATTTACAAATGTTTGCGTAAAGATTAAAATAGCAAATCCCGTAATACAAATACGGTGAAACAATTTACTCATCATACTGGCTGTTCTGAGTAAGTAAAAAACTAAACCAAGTAATGTTAAGATTACAGCGCTTACCCCTAGCAATCCTGTCTCTTCTGCTATCACTGATAAAATAAAATCTGTATGAGCGGCAGGAAGCATTTCTTTTATTACTCCTTGACCTAAGCCCACACCGAAAAGGCCACCATTAGCGATTGCTTTATAGGATTGAATGACTTGATAGCCTGTCCCATGTTGATATTTAAACGGATCAATGAAAGATCCTAAACGTTCAAAAAAGTGCCTTCCAGTACCCACAAAATAGTCTGCAAAGTATATTGAAACAATATAGATAACTATAGTAACAACAATAAAAAATAACAGAGAAAGAATATTCTTCTTTCTTGATAAATTAAAAATCATAAACAGAGAATAAGCACAAAAACCAATAAGTACTGTTGTGCCTACATCAGGCTGAATTAAAACAAACATTGCCGATATTATCATTAAACCAAAGGGCAAAATGATATACCAAAAAGAAGACTTTTCTAGTGCTATCAGATAAGTTCTTTTAAAATAAACAGCCAGTCGACTACATGTGAGCACCATAGCTATTTTAAATAGCTCAGAAGGTTGAAAATTATATCCTCCAATATTGATCCAAGAAGATGCCCCTCCTCCTTCCTGACCGAAGAAAGTAGCATAAAAAATTAAAACCATTGTTAGAAAATTGAGTATATTAATTAAAAAGATGTTAGAAAACCATCCGTTTGGAACAAGCCGAACGAGTAAAATCATGCAAAAACCAATCAAAATTGAGAGGGCTTGCTTCTTCACCATGGCTAATGGATCTTGTGACATGGTAGAAGAAAAGACGGCTAACATGGAAAAAAGTAGTAAAACAATGACAATAAGACTTAGTAACTTATCGCCCTTTCCATATAGATCAAATTTTTTCTTAAAGCTTGTGATAAAACGCTCTTTATTCATTTCTTTAGAATCTACTTCTCTAGTTTTAGGAGTGATGTGAAAGACTTTGTTTTCCATAATTATTCCTCTCTAATTCGCTAAAAACATTATAGCATAAAGCATCAGTAGTGGGTATTTATGAAAATAAGATCGGGATTTACTCTGACTAGGAATTAAAAAAGCACTTACTTTTCTTAAGTTTAAAAACTTGGAAAGTAAGTGAAAACTAAATAGATAGTTTTAAAAATAATCATTATACTTATTTATTCATAAATATTATGCTGAAAAGCGTTCTGCAACTTTGTCCCAATTAATAATAGACCAGAAAGCTTTAACGTAGTCCGGACGTCTATTTTGATAGTTTAAGTAGTAAGCATGCTCCCAAACGTCTAAACCTAATAAAGGAGTTAAACCTTCAGTTAAAGGATTGTCTTGATTTGGAGTGCCTAAAACTTTTAGTTTGTCGCCATCTTTAACTAACCAACCCCAACCTGATCCAAATTGACCGGTTGCAGCTTTTGTAAATTCTTCTTGGAATTTTTCGAAAGACCCAAATTCTTCATCAATTTTCTTAGCTAAGTCTCCAGAAGGCTTGTTGTCTTCTTGAGGAGCTTGTAATGATTCCCAGAATAGCGAGTGGTTATAGTGGCCTCCACCATTGTTGCGAACAGCTGTTTGAATATCACTTGGAAGTGATTTTAAGCTCTTGATAATTTCTTCAATCGATTGGTCAGCATACTCGGTTCCCTCAACGGCTGCGTTTAATTTAGTAACATAACCATTGTGGTGTTTAGTATGGTGAATCTCCATGGTTTTTTGATCAATAGCGGGCTCTAAATTATCATATGCATAGGGTAATTCAGGTAATTTGAATGTCATTTTTACTCCTCCTAATTCTGTTATGATCTTTATCATATCATGCCACTATAGTCAGACAAAGAAATATGCTTATATATCTATTCACAAAGGCATTGAACCCAAAGATACTCTTTTATTATCTTCGAGTTCTATGTTTATATTATTTTTTATTTTTTTTCGCTTTTTCACGGGTTGATTTGTCTAGAATACGTTTGCGTAAACGGATTGCCATTGGTGTAATTTCACAATATTCATCATCTGCCATGAATTGTATAGCTTCTTCCAATGTCATTTTTTTAGTGGATTTAATCACAGCTGTTTGGTCTTTGTTAGCTGAACGGACATTCGTTAATTGTTTTGCTTTAGTGATATTAACCGTCAAATCATTCTCACGATTATGTTCGCCAACAATCATTCCTTCATATACCTCCGTACCAGGTTCAACAAAAATCGTTCCACGATCCTCAAGATTCATAATTGAATATGTGGTTGCTTGACCGCTATCGATGGAAACTAAGGTTCCGTTACGACGCTGACCAAGTTCTACATTAATCACCGGACGGTACTCATCATAAGTATGGTTCATAATGCCGTATCCCCTTGTTAAAGACATAAATTCGGTTGAGAAACCAATTAAACCACGAGCTGGAATTGAAAAGACCAGACGAATCTGTCCATTGCCAGAGTGAACCATATCTGCCATTTCACCCCGACGATTACTGATAGCCTCGATAATGCCCCCCATGTATTCTTCCGGGGTATCGATTTGAAGACGTTCAAATGGTTCTGACTTAACGCCATCGATTTCTCTTATAATCACTTGCGGACGTGAGACTTGGAATTCATAGCCTTGACGTCGCATATTTTCGATTAAGATCGATAAATGTAACTCCCCACGTCCAGCCACCTTGAAAGTATCTGGCGAGTCTGTTGGCGTAACATTTAAAGAAACGTCTGTATGCAATTCCTGCATCAAACGATCTTCCAAATTACGCGCAGTAACATACTTCCCTTCACGGCCAGCGAATGGAGAATTATTGGTTAAGAAGTTCATTTCTAGAGTTGGCTCATCGATATGAAGCAATGGCATAGCCTCTGGATTATCAACTGAAGCAATCGTTTCTCCTACATAAATATCATCCATTCCAGAAATTGCAATTAAGTCTCCGGCCATCGCTTCTTTAATTTCAATTCGGTCTAATCCAAGAAAACCATATAATTTTGTCACCCGGAAATTCTTCTTAGAGCCATCAATCTTAATAACCGTTACCGCATCCCCAACTTTGATCTTGCCACGGAAAACGCGACCGATTCCAATTCTGCCGACAAAGTCATTGTAATCAAGCATGGTGACTTGACACTGCAGTGGGTCATCTGAATTATCAATTGGTGCTGGAATATGTTCAATTACTGATTCAAAAATTGGATCCATGGTATTTTCTTGGTCTTGCAAATCACTAGAAAGCGAAGAAGTCCCATTAATAGCTGAAGCATAAACAACTGGGAACTCTAATTGATCATCATCTGCGCCTAATTCAATCAATAGGTTAAGCACTTCATCAACAACTACCTCCGGACGAGCCGATGGCTTATCAATTTTATTAACAACCACTAAAGGAGTCTTACCTTCTTCTAAGGCTTTCTTCAACACAAAGCGTGTTTGAGGCATAGTACCTTCATAAGCATCTACTACCAAGATAACGCCATCAACCATTTTCATAATACGTTCTACTTCACCACCGAAGTCTGCGTGTCCAGGCGTATCCATGATATTGATCCGTGTTCCCTTGTAATTTACAGCTGTATTTTTAGCTAAGATGGTAATGCCACGTTCTCTTTCAATATCATTGCGATCCATTGCACGATCGTCTATCTGAGCTCTAGCATCTAAAGTATCCGATTGCTTAAGGAGCTCATTAACCAAAGTGGTTTTACCATGGTCAACGTGGGCAATGATTGCAATATTTCTTATGTCATTTCTTATTTTCATTAAATTCTCCTAATTTTCTTTTGAATTAATTATCTGTAATACTTCCTCATAAACTGCAGCGTTAGAGAAGAGACCAGGATTCGCTGTTAAAAGGTTCAGATCCTGTCCGTTAGGTTGACTATACTTAAAACCTAAAGATTCTAAAATTGCTACTCCCGCTGCAAAATCCCACGGCATTAAACGACTTGCTAAATAAAAAGCGGATTCCCCTCTAATAACGGAAATCATTTCATAAGCTGCACAACCATAAGACCTTGAACCCAGAGATGCATGTAATAATGCTTGACTATTAAATTGGTTTTCAACTAAAATGTGGGCGTTTGTCACCATAAGCCCTTGCTCTAACGAATTAATTTCTAATGGTATCAGAGGACGATCATTCAAAAAAGCGCCTTGACCGACAAACCCATAATAAAGATCGCCTTGCATTACATCATAGATATAGCCCGCTAGCGGCCGACCGTCTTTATATATACCAATCATGACGCCAAAAAAACGCCCTTGCTTGACAAAATTCAAAGTTCCATCAATCGGGTCAATTATCCATAAGACTCCATGAGTCTCTTTAATCGAATGTCCCTTTCCTTCTTCGCCTAATACACGATGGTCGGGATAGTAAGTGTTAATTTGTTGGGTAAAATAGGCTTCTACTTCTTTATCCATCCGTGTGACTAAATCACTTGCGTTCGTTTTTTCTTCAACCATTAAATTGGTATTCAAGGAAGCGATCAACGAGTCCCCAGCTGTTTTTAACCAAGATATTACACGTTGATGTAATTGAAAATCCATAGTGACCTCCTAAGGCATTTTTAACGTTTGGGAATCTTTCAATGTTTTAGCTTTTTGCATGCATCGATAGATAGAGTATCCCGAAGCCGCTTGAAATTCACGATCAATTTGTTTTTCTTCACTTATCGAATTGACAATTTCTTTAAATGCTCGATACTTATCTTTAATCCGTTCTACTCTAATTCCTCTTTCATAGGCGGATTCAACCCCTGCTAAAAAATCAACAACGATCGTAATTTCTTGACTTGACCAATCTTCATTTAATGGATAGGAATAACTAGACATCTTATTACACCTCCAACAAATTCATTTCGGTTAATACTAATATAACGCATTTTTACGCAAATGAAAAAGTATTTCGAATATAAAACGTTTTCTTAATAAGATACATTGTTCTACTCAATCAAAAAGCGGATCCTAGTCAATAGAGCATACTAATTACAGTCAAAAACTCCTCACATTCAATATTTTGAACGCCTCAAATATAAAATGTTAAAAATAGTGTTTTATTTGCAACGTATCTTTTTATCTTTCATTCATGGATCTGTTTCTTGCTTGTTTAGAAAGGCATAACACTCCGGTGAAAGAATGTTGGTAAACTCTCTTTCCACTTTCGGGACTACTTTGAGCGTTAAGCATACTTTTTTTATGACAGCCCACTTTTATAATAATTAATGAAGGGGCTAGAAAGTAATTTGGAAATTCGGTAAAATTTTGTTAGCGAACGATTAACTTTTCAAGACCCTTTGATAGTTGAAAAGTGCTTTCGATCATTTCTTCTGGATTAACAGTTAATCATGGCTGAAAGGAAGGTATCTTGTGAAAAAAATATATATTACCTTATCAAATTTAATCATGTTACTACTAGTTATAAATGTTATTAATTTTTCCGCTGAGATATTTACTTTTTCTCAGTATCCAGGGGTTCAAATCATAAATTTTGATCAAAATATTCAGCGGGATGAATTTGAAGCAGCATTACATGATTTTGCACAACAACATGAAATTCTCGTGGGCCAAAGAATAGTAGAACCAAATGAATCTGGCCAGACAAATTTTACTTATGCCCTTTACGGTGATAAAAAATTGCCCGCTAAAATAGTTAAAGCCACTAACGAGAGTATTCAAAATAGTGATTTAGCAGCAAGTTACTTAGTTTTCGAAGGAGCTTCCTCTCAATCTATCCTGAAGGAATATTTTGAACAATATGGAGCTAATACAATGGTTATTCCTGCGACGAGTTCTTTTCAAAATGCAAAGGATTTGTACTTAAATTCCTCTATCATCATCACGCTAGCAATTCTACTGTTGACTTATTTTTCACTGACTTTAATACAAATTATAAAAAAAGCAAAAGAAATAGGCATCAAAAGAATTTCAGGTGCAACTACAAAGACAATCTATCACCAATTGATATCTCAGGATATACGCTATGTTATTATGATGATATTTATTACAACCTGTCTTTCAGGCCTTTTGCTAAAAATAATCGGACATTCAACGTGGTATCTTTTTAGCATTATATTCTATTCTTTAATAATTTTTAATAGCATCCTTTTGTTTTTAAATCTCTGTTTGAGTCTAATATTTTATATCTATACTGACCAATACAGGCTTTATTCAATTATAAAAGGAAAATTACCCTATCGTTTTCTGGTAATTTTCATGCTATTAGGTCAAGTATTTTCTGTAATTATTTTAGGCTATACGATCGATCAATCTTTAACCCTTGCGGATTCACTACATACTCTCCGGGCAGCTTCTAATAAATGGGAAGGTAATGCTGAGTTATTTGATATTAAATTTGGGCTCGCGCCGTTGATAAATTCTTCTAAACATGACAAACAATCCTTCAAAAAATGGTATTCTTTTACCCAAGAAGCATTCAATGAGCAGGATGCTTTCTTTATCAAAGTTCAAAATAATGGTTTGGAAGAAAATGGGTTTTCTAATCCAGGTCCAACTCAAGATGCTAACCTATTTAATAAAGTAATGTTTGTAAGTCCGAATTATGTCAAGAGAGAAAAACTTGATTTATCTGAAGAAAAAATTGAAAGATTTAATCATTTAAGTCTAGGAGAATTTGGTCTTATCCTTCCGAGAGAACTTGAACATTTAAAAAATCCTATTGAAGATCACTTTATGAATTATCTAACCACCTTCAGTCGTGAAGGCGTCGAAAACGATTCTAAAATATTATATGATGTAAAGCCGATTACTTTTTTTTCTGATCGTTTGAATTCCGTGTTCTTGTACAATACAGAGAATTTTTCAAAAGAGACTGTTTCAAATCAACAGTATCTATCTCAGCCAATTATTGTTGTAATGTCACCTGAATCTACCGGTAGCACTTTGCCTTCATATATGCATTGGACGATTAATGCCGCTAAAAATATTAAGTATACAGGGTATGATGAAACAATTCGTCTTTTAAAAAAATATGATTTATATTCTAAGATATCTTATTTGGTTAATTCAAGACAAACATACTTGGAAAAAATTACTAATTATAAAACTCATTTAATCACTCATTTGTTTGCTTCCTTTTTCGCATGTTTATCCTCATTATTACTTTTCATTTGTATGAATCAAGTTTATTTTAACCAGTTCCGTCGTGATATTTTAATAAAGAGAATCTCAGGGTTAAATTTTTGGCAAAATCATCAGGTTTATCTTGCATTGCAATTACTAATTTTTATCATCGCTTTTGGTTTATCAATGATAATAGCTAATCATAAAGTGAGTGTTTTAATCAATATAATCATCTTTTTGTCAATCGCTTTATTATCCCTAGTATTCCAAGCAAAAAAGAAAACCGTCAGTCTTTAACCCTCTTGAAAGGAGCTTAACATGATTCAAGTAACTCATCTTCATAAAAATTTCGGCCAACGTTCCCTATTTGCTGACTTGAATTTGAACTTTGAAGCTGGCACGTCCTATGCCCTAACCGGTCAAAGCGGATCGGGGAAAACCACATTATTGAATATGATTGCCCATCTTGAAGTTTATGATCAAGGACAGATCCTCTTTAAAGGCCAAGATCTTAAATCGATTAAAGACTTCGTCTTCTTTCGTGATTATTTAGGTTACCTCTTCCAAAATTTTGGCTTAATCGAGAATGAAACCGTTGAAGCCAATCTAGCATTAGGTCTAATCGGAAAGAAGCTAAGTAAACCGGACAAAAAGACTCGCATGCATGAAATCTTGGACCAAGTGGGCTTAAATTATTTGAAGTTAGATCGCAAGGTCTTTGAATTATCTGGTGGAGAAGCCCAACGAGTCGCACTTGCTAAGGTAATCTTAAAAGATCCGCCTCTCATCCTTGCAGACGAACCGACTGCATCGATTGACAATGAAAACGCTAAGGCTATCATGAAAAAACTCCTCTCTCTCAGTAATGATAATCGTGTCATCCTCATTGCCACCCATGATCCTTTAGTTTGGGAGATGGTTGATCAAGTAGTGGATTTGAATATATTGAATCAGGTTCATTAACATTTCGCAATCATTTCCTTAATACTTCTAGCGCGAAAGCCAAATAAATTACTCTCCGGAATGAATATGAACTATTTGAAGTAATTATGTAATTATGAAATCTTTTATTATGATGTGATAAGCTCAACGTATGATAATCACCGATTGGCAATTATTCTGGTACAAATCACGTCAGGTAAATTAATAGCATCGATCTACTTCTTTTTAAGTGAGTACTTATTTATTGCCCATGTGCTTTTATCTAATACAAGCATTTTCCTCATAAAGCTAGCAGGATTGGATCATTGTTACACGAAGCCGATTGCAAATATTAATCTATGTCCCTTCGGCTGCTAACTTCTCGATGGAAGGTTGTTGTCGCACTTTTGACTGTATTAGGCAGATAAAAAAGAGAAGACCCATTCACATTTTGGTCTTCTCTAGCACTTAGTTTTCGCTACCCTCTATAGTTAGAAACGCTAGCCATTCATACGGCTTCACTAAATGTCCTATTTTTCTCTAAATTAATGGAAACTTGTTGTCATACCCAATCGATCCATTGAAACAATCTCATCAGCCATTGTCCAAATAGATGGATTATAAGTAGCAAGGATAATGAGTCTATTCTCATCTCTCAAGGAGAGCAAAATTTCCATAATCGCTTTAGCTGTCTCAGGGTCAACGGATGCAGTCGGTTCATCCGCTAAGATAAGAGGAGGGTTTTTAAGAATAACCTTAGCTAAAGCCACGCGCTGTGATTCTCCGCCTGATAATTCAAATATTTTCTTATTGAGACTTAAATAAGAGAGTCCGACACGCATCAAAGCTTCTTTTTCCTTCTTGTGTTGCTCAGTTTTACTAATTTTTTGACCAATTAGACCGAGTTTTAAGTTTTCTTCAATCGTCTGACTTTCTATGAGACCAAAATTTTGAAATAAATACCCCAACTCCTGACGGAAGAATTCACTCGGTTGATACTTGCTCAAATCCTTATTCCGACAGAAAATCGTCCCATCGTAACTTTCAAGTTTCCCCATCCTATTCATAAGCGTTGTTTTACCACTACCACTTGAACCAATCAAAGCAAAAACCTTATTGGCTTCAAAAGTCATAGAAAGATCTGAAAATAAGACACGGTCACCAAACTGTTTGCCCACTTTTTCTAATCGAATCATCTTAGGCTCCTTTCAAAATTAGCATCGCCATTTTATTTTCCTTTTTCATTTGCAAATGCAATTGTAGGACTGAAATGCCGGTAAACAGTAAGAATACCAAGCAAGCAAGCACGATATCCGTTACAAGAAAGACGCTGCCAATAACACCCAGCAAGAAAACAAGTATCTGCGCTAGCAGATAGTTTCTATGAATTTCTAAGAAACGAAGGCCTGCTATGCGTTTAATAAAGATATCGCGTCGAAATTCTTCAAAATAAAGTTGATTCATCGTATGAAACATTAAAATAGACGTCACAATGCCTAATACTGCCCCAGCAATCATTGCCCAAACTTCTCGTTGCAGATTATCCAGTAAGGTTTGATGGATTTGATACCCTGTCTGAAGTTCAGCCACCCAATTTTCAAGTCCGTATTTTGCAATCAGTGATTGGGCATCTCCTAAACGATCAAAAAAGAAATAGGACGATAGCGCTTGCTGCCAAAACAAGTAAGATTGTTCACCCGTTGAATGTGGAGTCAAAACAATGATAATCGGATCTTTAAGGAATTGTTGATAGGAAAGGGGCGTTGCATTATAGACAAATCGCTGATATCCTGTTTTTAAGTATGCAACAGTCGCCTTCATTTTTTGACGGTTATCCTGGCTAGCCATAAGCGTTGTTGTAGCGTCTTCAAAGACGGTCTGGTAATGACTTGCATTTGATTGAAGCTTATCTGGCAAAAGGAGAACGAACTCACCTACAGCTAACTTATTTAGTTTCCTGTCGATTTCGGGAGGCACTGCAATCTGTTGCCGTTTTAAATAGCTAGGAGTGACAATCAAGACGTTGCCTTGTGGTTGATAAAGCTCATGATCAGATAAGGGTAGACTAACAGTACTTGGTCCTCTTTGAAACCCTTGTTCTGCTAAATAATGCCTTGAAAGAATCGCACGATTTTCTGAGATGGCTTGATCCATCAATTGAAACCATGTTTGTTGTTTCTCAATCATTTCTTTCTTGTTTCCGATTGAGCCACTTCGGGCAAAATTCAGAGAGACGAGCTGATTTTCTTTTTGCCAAATAGCCTGACCTTGTTTTTGCTGTTGCAAGGCATGGGTATAATTTAGTGTCCAATTAACCCCTATAGAAACAATAATGAAAGCTAAAAATTGACCCATTAAAATGAGACTAATGATTCCCCTCACCAAAATTTGTCCTTTTATAACCTGCATCAAGTGCACTTTTTTAATACCGACTGCAAATAAACTAGCAAAGAATAAGGAAATAATCAGCAAAAAAAGATTGTAAAGGAATAGACCCGCTCCTATTGTATAAAAAGCTATCAAAGGGGTTGAAACTACTGATTTTAGAATCATTGCTAACAGGAAACCAGCGCCTAGACCGATTGAAAGGTTAACGAGGTCTCGACCAATGGGTCTGAGAAAAATTCCCCAACGACTTTCGCCAGAAATTAAACGAATGCCCGCTGTTCTTAGAGCACGAATTTGATAAATTAAACTAAGCGCTCCAAAGGTTAAAAAGAAAATCAGTAAGCCGATGAGTTGAAAGCCATTACTAAATATGGAAGCTAGAACGGTAACCCCAGAAGGAGTAGCTGGAGAGAGTCTAGTCAATCCTGCATCCTTTAATGTTGTTTTCAATAGATCTAGGTCTAAATTTCCCTTAAAGATAAAATAGTTAGTCAGTACACTACTCGTTTTAGCTGCTTCCCTTGATTTTGCAGTGAGACCTTGTGGTAATTTTCCAGTTCCAAAAGTGGTATAAGAAAAGACGGGCTTTCCGTCTGCTCCAGGTTCTTGGTGCTGAATGGCGATGAGACTATCTGTATCTTGTGCCAATAAGGTTAAATGATCGGCCACCTTCTCAAAATCAACCTCAGAAGAAGCATCAAATACCGAAACATTTGGATAATAATAAGAAACATAGGTATCTCCCCAAATGTTAACCACCCATACCAAAAAGAGACCCACCAATAGATTCGACAGAATAATAAAAATCCGCTTCATATGCTCCCCTCATTTTTAAAAAGCGGGACTCAACCCGCCCAATCTGATTAATTATCAAATACTACTATGTACAACTTGATAAAATTTTAAAATCCAGCATCAAATACAACTCTTTCACCAAGGTTTGTATTGATAAAAGCGTAAGAAGTATATCTTGTATTTTTAGAATCGAAACTTTCATTATTCCGCGTTCTACTTCCGACATAAGATATCTCCTTCCAGGTATTGGCACTTAAATTCCCAAACTACTACAAAGCAACTTAATTGTTTTAACTCTCATTATAATACTCTATTATCACTCCTTTATATAAATTAAAATTATTTAGAATGTTTAATGCTTTAATGAACGGTCATTGACTATGAATTTCATTTCTAAATTGTACATAATCTCAACAATTATACGAAATTAAAAAGTTCAAATATATTCTAATATTGAATTTATATTTTTTCAATTAATTATGTTTTATTTTTAATAGCCTTTTTATTAATAGCTTACAACAATCAATTAATTGCAAATTAATTCTATATCTTATACTCGCTCTTCAGCTAGAAAACACTGAGTTTATAAAAGAGATGTAATCCCAGCTTCCCGCTTCAATTATTCTTCATTTAATCGCTAGTGCTAAAAGATGATCAGAAACTAAGAAGATTGTTCATAAAGGAATATCGACTATAAACTTCCAAGATAAAAAAGTACCACTAGGTCATGTATAGTGGTACTTGTTAAAAAATGAATGTCTGTTTCTTATAAAGAATAATCATCATTTTATGTTTTCCACTCTCGAAAACTTATGTCACATCCGCGTATTGCATAATCCTATTCCATAAAATTTTATTAAAAATTAACTAGATTTCACAAATTTTCTTTTTTAATTGGATCGTTTTACCTTTAGAATTTTTTTATGTTATAATGGGAAGTCGATTATCATAATAAAAATAAATTTGCTAAGAAAGGAAGAAATTTGTGACAGAAACTAATCCCTCGCTTGAAATTCCTAACATACACAACCCTCTTGAAACTGAACCCGTGTCCAAATTACTTAAACAATTTGCAATTCCCAGTATTATTGCCAACCTGGCCAACTCTCTTTACAATATCGTAGATCAAATCTTTATTGGACAAGGAGTTGGCTATTTAGGAAATGCAGCAACCAATATCGCTTTTCCGATAACGACGGTCTGTTTAGCCATCGGATTACTCACAGGAATTGGCGCCGCTGCTAACTTTAATTTAACTATTGGTCGAAAAGATTTCACTACGGCTCGCAATACACTCGCAACAGCCTTTGGATTTTTACTTTTATCGGGAATTCTTCTCGCTCTTGTAATCTTTTGGCAAGCAGGTCCACTAATGAAGTTTTTCGGAGCTACTGAAAAAGTTTATCCTCTGTCCGTTCAATATGTACAAATTATTGCTATCGGCATTCCTTTTTTTATGTTGAATATTGGTGGAGCAAATCTCGTTAGAGCAGATGGTAGTGCAAAATACTCCATGATAAGTGTTCTCGTAGGGGCAGCAATCAATACAGCATTGAACCCTCTGTTTATTTTCGGATTTAATTGGGGAATGCGTGGTGCTGCTTTGGCCACAATTATCGGGCAAATAGTCTCAGGACTTTTTATTCTTGCTTATATTCCAAAATTCAAACTAGTATCCATTCATTTTCGTGAAATAACTATCCAGCTGAACGAACTTTGGCAAATATTTAAACTGGGTATCAACTCTTTTGTCTTTCAGTTGTCAAATACCGTCGTTCAAATTGTCCTCAATAATACTCTTAAATTTGCCGGAGCCAACTCTATTTACGGAGCGGATATCCCAATCGCTGCTGCTGGTATTACCATTAAAATTAACACCTTGTTCATAGGTGTTGTCATCGGAATCGTTCAAGGAGCTCAACCTATTTTGGGTGTCAATTACGGCGCTAGAAACTATCAGCGCGTTAGAGACACTTTCAAATTAGAGATGAAAGTTTTAGCCGCTTTCTCATTAATAATGTTTGTTATCTTCCAAACCCTTACCCGTCCTTTAATCCGTATCTTTGGTAATGGTGAGGAGTTATACTTTACTTATGCCATGCATTACTTACGTAGCTTTTTATTCATGACGGTTATTATAGGCATGCACATTGGAATGGCAAATCTCCTATCAGCCATTGGTTATGGCTTTAAGAGTGCATTATTGGCCCTTAGTAAACAGATTTTTTTCTTGCTTCCCCTCATTTTGTTTTTTGGCCACCAGTTCGGTGTCGAACAAGTCCCTTTGGCAGCCCCTATCGCGGACGTAATGGCTTTTATCTTAGCTAGCTATGTCATTTATCATCAATTCCAATCAATGCCAAAAAAGGATCTGGGAACACTGCCACCTCTTTAAGGATGCAAATCGTCTAACCTTAAAATTTAAGCCCCCTGCATGATTTTGCATGGGGCTTAAATTTTTCCCCTAGTTGATTATTAAATACTGTCCCTTTTAGAAAACGAATAAAAAAACCCTTGATAGAAGTTGTTCTATCAGGGGTTATAGAGTTATTACATGTGAATTGGCATGCCGAGTGCTGCTTCAGCTGCATCCATCGTTGCTTCACTTAACGTTGGGTGCGCATGAACAGTTAAGGCAATATCTTCAGCATTCATACCGGCTTCAATTGCGAGGGTGATTTCTGCTAATACATCTGAGGCACTTGGCCCAGCCACTTGAGCTCCGATAATGACATCGTCCTCTTTTCTTGTAACCAAACGAACAAAACCATTATAGTGATCTAAAGCTACTGCACGGCCATTACCACCGAATGGGAATTTAGTTACAGTTACATCAATCCCCGCTTCTTTAGCAGAGTCCTTAGTGTGTCCTGCTGAAGCTAATTCAGTGTCAGAATAACATACAGACGGCATGGCTTTATAATCAACAATGTCTTTTCCACCAGAAATTGCTGATGCAGCAACTTTCGCTTCGAATGAAGCTTTATGGGCTAACATGGCTCCAGGAACGATATCGCCAATGGCAAAAATGTTTGGATTAGAAGTACGTCCTTGATTATCTACTTTAACCAATCCACGTTCATCTAATTCAACACCTGCTTGTTCCAAACCACAGTTGTCAGTGTTTGGACGGCGTCCTACAGTAACCATTACATAGTCCGCTTCAACTTGAATTTCTTTACCTTTGCGCTCATAAGTTACAACCACACGGTCTCCCTTTTCCTCAGCCTTCTTAGCCATTGCGTTTGTGACAATTTCGGCTCCTAAAGCTTTTAGATCTCTTTCAACAAGACGTGTCATATCTTTTTCAAATGAAGGAATAAATTGTTTAGATCCTTCTAAGATAGTCACATTTGTTCCTAGGTTTGCATAAACGCCTCCTAGCTCTGTACCGATAATTCCACCACCGATAACCACTAGATCTTTAGGAATTTCAGGCAAGTTTAATCCACCTGTTGAGTCAATCACACGGCCTTTGAATTCAAAACCTGGAATTTCAATAGGGCGAGATCCTGTTGCAACAATTGCATTTTTGAAAGTATAGGTTTGCGCTTCTTCACCGTTGACAACACGAAGAGTATCTTTATCAGAGAAGAAAGCTTCTCCTTCAATAATCTCCACCTTATTTTTCTTAAGAAGCATTTCCACACCAGAAGTCATTTTCGCTACGACTTCATTTTGCTTCCAATTTTGGGTTTTTTCCCAATCAATTTCCACATTTGAAGTAGAAACACCAAATGTTTCACCATGTTTTGCTTGATGATACACGTGCCCTGCTTGAATCAAGGCTTTTGAAGGAATACATCCCACGTTTAAACAAACGCCTCCTAAGTATTCTCTTTCAATAATTGCTACTTTTTGTCCAAGCTGTGCAGCACGAATAGCTGCTACATAGCCTCCAGGACCTGCTCCAATTACGACGGTATCCAATTCCATTGCGAAATCTCCAACTACCATTTGATCACTATCCTTCCATTAATAATAGTTCTGGGTCTGCAAGAAAACGTTTCACTTCATTCAGTGCACGCTGTGCAGTTGCTCCATCAACAATACGGTGGTCAAAGCTTAATGACAACTTACATACACGTCCCACAGCTAATTCACCCGCTTCATTGACAACTGGCTGTTGCACAATCGAACCGAATCCTAAGATGACTACTTCAGGATGATTGATAATCGGGCTGAACCACTTTCCGCCGGCTGAACCAATATTTGAAATAGTCATTGTTCCACCTGACATTTCAGACATCAATAATGAACCATCATGAGCCTTTTCAGAAAGCTCAACAATTTCATTAGCAATTTGGAACATATTCTTAGTATTAGCTTCTTTAATGTTTGGAACGTATAGTCCCCGTTCTGTATCTGTCGCAATACCTACATTATAATAGTTTTTGTAAACAATTTCATTAGAAACATCATCAATTGATGAATTTATCACTGGATATTGCTTAGCAGCTGCGATTAAAGCCTTCACAACATATGGAAGAAAAGTCAATTTGACCTCTTTATCAGCAGCAATGACCTTATATTTCTTACGGTGTTCCCATAGTTTAGACACTTCAACTTCATCGAATAAAGTAACATGGGGAGCCGTATGCTTAGAATTGACCATTGCCTTAGCGATGGCATTTCTAGTGCCTGATAAAGGCACACGTTCTTCACGCTCAGTTTGATTGGATACAAATGGCTTGGCTTCAGATTTTGACTGTTGAGCTTCCGTTTTAGCCGCAATTTCTTCATTTGTGCTAGAAGTAGCCACTTTTTGCTCAGACTTATTAACTGGTAACTCCATTTTGGCCGATGCGGCGAAGTTATTAATATCTTCGGCTGTGATGCGACCGTTCTTGCCGGTTCCTGCTACTCGTGTGATATCAATTGCCCTATCACGTGCAAGTTTACGAACGGATGGCATTGCTAATACGCGACGGTTCGCTGCCTCTTCATCCGATAACCCTTGAACATGTGGTACCTCTTTAGTTACCGTCGTTTCAATTACTGGGTTTTTCTCAACTGGCGAGGCTGCATCATCATAAGAGTTTGCTAGCGCTTCTCCTTGTTCTTCCCTACTAGTTGAATTGTCGGTTTGACCATTGTGTTCTGGCGAGTCAATTTCAACTAAAACTTGCCCTAATTGCGCAATTTGACCAGTCTGTACATGAATTTTCTTAACGATGCCAGAAACTGGAGAAGGTAATTCTTCAATTGATTTATCATTTTGAACTTCTACTAAGGTTTCGTCTTCTTTAATTGTTTCACCTTCCTTTACGGACCAAGAAACAATTTCTCCTTCCATAATCCCTTCTCCCAAAGCAGGTAATTTAAATTGGAAAAATGCTGTGTTCGAATTATCTTTTGCTGTTTGATCTACTTTTGAATCAGATGCTTCTTTGGCTGGACTCGCCGGCGTTTCTTCTCTCTCAGGGTTAGCTTCGTTTTCAAATCCTGGCGCATCAATTTCAACAATTATTTGACCGAGCTGAGCAATTTGACCGGTTGCTACATGAATTTTTTTTATAGTTCCAGAAACTGGAGAAGGTAATTCTTCAACGGATTTATCATTTTGGACCTCGACTAAAGTGTCATCTTCTTTAATTGTGTCTCCTTCTTTAACCGCCCAAGAGACGATTTCACCTTCCATAATCCCTTCGCCCAAAGCTGGTAATTTAAATTGGAATGCCATATAATTTTTCTCCTTTTCTTAACTTGACTCGAAAGCAAGCAGATGGAACATCTGCTTGAAATCATTTATCGTCTAAAAATCTTCTAATTCCTTAGCCTTGGCCACAATATCTTCTGCATTTGGTAACCAGTCTCTTTCAGCCATTCCAAATGGGAAGATCGTATCAGGAGCAGCTACGAATCCAATTGGTGCTTTCAGAGAAAGAACTGCACGTTCAGAAATCTCAGCAATCACTTTGCTTCCAACACCCGCTTGACGTTGCGCTTCTTGAACTACAATTACTTTTCCTGTTTTTTCTACCGAAGCAATAATTGTTTCAATATCTAATGGTTGAACTGTTCTTAAGTCAAGTACCTCAACATCAACGCCTTCTTTAGCTAATTTTTCTGCTGCTTTGACCGATTCTTGTACCATAGCACCATATGCAATTAAAGTTAAGTCTGTACCTTCTTTAACAACTTTTGCCTTGCCTAAAGGAACAGTGTATTCTCCTTCTGGAACTTCCTCACGGAAAGAACGGTACAATTTCATGTGTTCCAAAAAGTACACTGGATCGTTATCTCGGATCGCTGAAATTAATAAGCCTTTAGCATCATATGGATTAGAAGGAATTACCACTTTAAGGCCTGGTGATTGAGCTAAGAGACCTTCTAATGAGTCTGCATGAAGCTCAGGTGTGTGAACTCCTCCACCAAAAGGAGAACGGAATGTAATTGGTAGGTTACGGGAAGCTCCCATACGGTAACGGGTACGCGCGGCTTGAGCTACAACAGAGTCCATTGTTTCAAAAACAAATCCATTAAATTGAATCTCAGGAATTGGACGGAATCCTTCAAGAGCTAGCCCGATAGCCATGCCACTTATACCAGATTCAGCTAACGGTGTATCCATTACACGTTCTTCGCCAAATTCTTCTTGTAAGCCTTGAGTAGCTCGGAAAACCCCACCATTTTTACCCACATCTTCTCCAAAAACAAGTGTGCGGTCGTTTGTGCGCAATTCATTGGCTAAGGCTTCTGTAATAGCCTCAATCATTGTTAATTTAGCCATAATTATTTATTCTCCTTTGCTTCAAATTTACTAATTTGTTCTTGTGTTACAAAATCTGGTGTCTCATACATATTTTTTAAAAAATCTGAGATTTTTTGTTTTGGTTCTTGGTCAGCTAATTTAATGGCATCTCTAACTTCTTCTTTTGTCCTTTGAATAACTTCTTCTTCTTGTTCTTCTGACCAAAGTCCTTTAGCAGTTAGGTAGTTACGCATACGAATTAAAGGATCTTTAGCGCGCCATTCTGCTTGAGAGCCTTCTGCTTGGTAACGTTTTGGATCATCTCCAGAAAGGGTATGAGGACCAAAACGATAACAAACAGTCTCGATTAGTACCGGTCCATTACCTGCAATCGCATATTCCCTAGCAGCCTTTGTAACTGCATAAACAGCTAAAATATCCATCCCATCCACTTGAATACCAGGAATGCCGGCTGCTACAGCTTTTTGAGCTAAAGTCGGTGCGGCTGTTTGGACAGAACGGGGCGTTGAAATCGCCCAGCCATTATTTTGAACAACAAAGACAGCTGGTGATTGATATGCACCAGCAAAGTTAATTCCTTCATAAAAGTCTCCTTGTGAAGAACCACCATCACCCGTCCATGTCATCGCAATCGCTTGTCGTTTATTCTTTTTAATTCCTAAGGCAACTCCCGCTGCTTGAACATACTGTGCACCAATAATAATTTGTGGTGGATACGCCTTTAGGTCTTCATCAAAAGTTGATCCAGCTACATGTCCTTTTGACCATAGAAAAGCCTTATGTAAAGGAAGTCCATGCTTAATTAATTGAGGAACATCACGGTAACCAGGTAACAGTACATCTTCTTTTTCAGTAGCCAATACAGTACCTAATTGAGAAGCTTCTTGACCAGAGGTTGGAGCATAGAAACCTAAACGTCCTTGACGGTTAAGCGCTGTTGAACGCTCAAATAATTCGCGAGCCCAAACCATTTCTTCCATAAATTTAACCATGTCTTCCTCAGTAACATCACCTAAAAGATCTGGATTAACAATCTTCCCCGCTTCATCCATCACTTGAACCATTGAAAAATCAAAATTATCTGGCATCAATAATTCATCCATTGTCACTTTTGCTTTAGCTCGTGCCATTCTTTCACATTCCTCTCATTTTTTGTCCTTAATAACAGTTAAATTAAAACTGTAGCAATAATTGCTCATTTTCAACGATAACACCTTAGCTGCCCAATTGCAAGAAAAAAGATGAGTTATGCATACAATTACAATTAAATCATAGGTTTTTATAATAAACTTTGATAAAAAATGCACAAAGAACTCTGTTTTATCTGTTATAATTTTCAGTGATAATCTGTTATATTTAGTGATTTTTTATGAAACAGCTTGACAATCAAAAAAAAAAAAACTATAATAATGTAGCTGTTATGTGCCAGTAGCTCAGCTGGATAGAGCAACGGTCTTCTAAACCGTAGGTCGCAGGTTCGAATCCTGCCTGGCATATTTTATAACATTAAACCACCTCAATTGTTCTCTATTAATAGAGTTCGTTGAGGTGGTTTTTATTTTGATTATTTAATATTCTGATAGGTTGCTTCTACTTATATAATTATTTCACAGATGTTTATTACCATTTATTACTCAATAGTACTAAAATACATGAAGGAAGGATATTATAAAAAAATCACAAATATACTTTTAGTATTTTTATTATCACTAGGTCTTAGCTCGTATAACAGTTTTATTGCATTTGCAAGTGACACGGAGAACTCAAGTGCTGAAACAGCTGAGCGTGAGTTAAATGGAGATAAAGCTGATTTCAATCGTTTCAATGGAGTTTATATCGTTGATGTCAATTATTTGGCTTCCAGATTTGGCAATTCAGATACTATAATTATTGACACCCGCGGTCAAAAAGAAGCAAAAAAAGGCCATGTTTCAGGAGCAATTGCTAAATCTGATATTCAATTGGTTAAAGATCAAATAACCTTAGAACCAGTGGAAGCAACTGTCAAAGATATCGATCGTACAGCTGTTATTGATACACACAAATTAACTGAGACAATTGCCGATTATAAAATCCTTGACTCACTTAAAAAAAGGTGGTCATTTGCCTGGCGCAATTAATATTTCATATACAGAATACAGACCTTTATAATGAGGAGGTTTTATTAAAATCAAATGAAGAATTCGAAGCTCTTTTCATAGAATAAGGATTTAATAAAGAGGATGCCATCGTCACTTATTGTCCAAGCAATATTCGTTCGGCCTATATGCAATTAATTATGGAAATGTTAGGTTTTGAAAATGTTAAGAACTATGAAGGTTCTTATTATAATTGGGCAACCTTTACTGAACTTGATTAACTGATTAAAAGCCCCTTGCTGAATCTTTAATCAGCAAGGGGCTTTTATCTTCGAACAATCATGATATAAAAAATTCATTAAGCTGCGTCTTTTAAACTTATTTGTTAGCTCTTCCCTTATAAGATCCGTCAGCTGTTCCAATTTCTAATGCTTCACCTGCTTCAATAAAATCAGGGACGTTTACAACTAAACCTGTTTCCATTGTAGCCGGCTTGCCTGAGCCAGTAACGGTTGCTCCCTTAATCGAAGGTTGAGTTTCCGAAACAGTCAAGACAACCGTTCCTGGTAATTCAACTCCGATTACTTCATGACCGAAGAATTGAATTTTACAGTTCATATTATCTAATAAATAGAATAGCTCATTTTCAATGGTATCAGCTGGCAGTTCATATTGCTCGTATGTTTCTAAATCCATAAACACAGCCATACCGTCCATTTTGTAAAGATATTGAACTTCTTTAGTGTCTAAATATGCGCGTTCAAACTTTTGATCAGGTCGAAAAGTAGTATCATAGGTTGCACCTGAGCGAACATTACGAAGCTTCATACGCATAACAGTATTTCCTTTACCCGGTTTATGGTGACTAGCTTCTAAAACTTTAATCAAGTTTCCCTCGTCCACAAAAGTCATACCGGCTTTTAAATCTGTTGCTGAAATCATCTTATCTTCTCCTAACTTCTTCAAATTACTTAAGTATTATATCATAGAATATTAAATTCAAACAATCTATTCTCTAGATTAGCTAATACTTAAACTAAATTATTATTAAATCCTTGTTAGCATACCAAGGCGCTTGCTCATTAATATGATCATAAAACATGATACCATGCAAATGATCAATTTCATGCTGAGCTACCACAGCTTGATAATTCCTTAATTTTAAACTATGTTCATTCCCTTCCAGATCTTGATACTTGAGTGTTATTCTTTGTGGACGAGGCACATAACCTTCTACTTCACGATCCACTGATAAGCACCCTTCACCTTCACTTAAAGCGACTTCCTGAACAGAGTGTCTCGTAATCACTGGGTTAACGAAAATTTGACTCATTTCTTCACCAGAAATGTTGCCTTCATCATCAAATTGATAAATATGCATAGCAAATATCTGTTTGCTTATATTTATCTGTGGGGCTGCTAAACCTACCCCCGGTCTTAACCCATATTTTTCTGCTTTTTCCTTATCTTGGCTATTCTTTAGAAACTCTAACATTTCCATGGCTTTTTGTTTTAACGAAGGATCCATTGGGAAAGTTACCTTTTTTGCTTTTAAACGCAAGGTTGGGTGACCTTCTTTAATAATATCTTTCATCGTTAACATTTTCATCCTCCTTTATAGTCTCTGCTAGTCATTTTGTTTACGACGGTATCCTGTCACTCGATAGAATTGATTTTCTTCATCGAAGTCTAAACTCTCGACTAGCGTATTTTGTTGGTAATGCGATAAGAGGTCTGCTTCTTCGGGTAAAATTTTTACAGAGTATGCCTCAGCTGACTGAATACAAAGAGCCCAAATCGCTTCTTTTAATTTTTCAATGTCCGTCGCTTCTAAAGCGGAAATCGTTATATTTGGTTTTTGAACAGCAACAAATGACTCTTCCATTGCATCTTTTTTATTATAAACCGTTAAAACCGGAATATGGTCTGCTTCAATATCTTTCAAAATACGGTTGACTGTTTCTTCATGCATGAGATGGGCAGGATTGGAAGCATCAACCACATGTAGTAAGACATCCATATAACGGATTTCTTCCAATGTTGACTTGAAGGATTCGATTAATTGAGTAGGTAGTTCTTCAATAAAACCGACGGTATCTGTCAAAGTAAACATTGGGTGACCATGAATGGCAAATTGTCTAGTGAGAGGATCTAGAGTGGCAAATAATTGATCTTGTACGAAAGTTTCACTTTCCGTTACTTGACTCAAAATAGTCGATTTGCCAGCATTAGTATAGCCTACTAAGCCAATGTTAAACTCACGACCACTGTGGCGATTTTCGCGTGTTCGTTTACGATGCTGCACCACTTCCTGCAAATCTTTTTTTATTTGGGTAATGCGAGAGTGGATATGACGGCGATCGGTCTCTAATTGCGTTTCACCTGGACCTCTGGTACCAATCCCTCCTCCCAAACGAGACAGTGACTTACCTTGGCCACCAATTCTTGGTAATAAATATTGATATTGCGCTAAGCCAACTTGTAGCTTTCCTTCGCGACTCTTAGCTCGCATGGCAAAGATATCGAGGATTAATTGAACACGGTCAATGACTTTCACACCTAATTCAGCCTCAATTACTTTGTTCATACTTGGTGAGAGTGCATTAAAAAAGATAACTAGATCAATAGCGTCACTTTCTACATAGAGCCGGATTTCTTCTAACTTGCCAGACCCAACGGCAGAATGATGATTGAGTCTGGGTAAGTTTTGTATCATTGTTTTAATGACCACACCCTTTGCTGTTTGGGTCAAGGATTCCATCTCTGAGATTAATTCCATAAAACGATCTTCTTGATAAGTATCCGTTCGGATACCCACTATTAGGACTCGTTCAGGCCCTTTTCTTGTTTCAATCATTTTTCTCCCTTTCAATTTCTTCTAGGAAATTTGCGATTAATTCATTTGCTTCATCTTCATAATCTGGATTGCTTAAATCAATCCAATGCTGATTTTTCATGCGGTTACGATACCAAGTTAATTGTCTTTTTGCATAGCGCCGGCTATTTTGCTGGATAGTCGTAATCGTTTCTTTAAGTGATTGATTTTGCTCAAAATAAGGCCACCACTCTTTATAGCCAATACCTTTCATACTTGAAAGCTCTAGATTTTTGTTAAGCTGATACAGCTGATGGACTTCATTTTCCAATCCTTCTTCGACCATTAATTCAACTCTGCGGTTAATTCGACTATACAATTCCTCGCGCGGACGATTTAAAATAATCAATAATTCATTAAACCGTGATTGACGGTTACTTATATCGGTCTGACTTGAAAAAAGTTTGCCTGTTTGCTTAATAACTTCTAAAGCTCGTACAATCCGACGGCCATTTTGTATTGGGATTTTCTTTGCAGCTAAAGGGTCGATAGCATTCAATTCTTGCCATAGAATACCTTCGCCTTCGTTTTGCAATCTTTCTTCTAAATGTTTACGGTAGTGAGAATCCATTGATTCCTGACCACCAAATGAAAGGTCATAAAGTAAACCCTCTAAATAAAGACCTGTCCCCCCCACTAATATGGGCAAGTCTCCTTCCGCCGAAATTTGTTCGATTGCACGATTGGCATCGGCCTGAAACTGACTGGCATCATAATTATCTTGCGGGTCGTAGATGTCTAAGAGATGGTGAGGTACTCCTGACATTTCTTCCGATTTAATTTTTCCTGTTCCAATATCCAATCCACGATATACTTGCATTGAATCCGCATTAATAATCTGCCCTTTGAAACGTTTAGCCAAACGGATTGAAAGAGTGGTTTTCCCAACTCCTGTTGGTCCTGTAATCACTACTATCGGTAGTTTATTCAAACAAAAACCCCCTAATTCTTTTGATAGGATGTGAGCAGGTCTTGAGCTACTTGTAGACTGGATTCAGATTGTACTTCACCAGACATCATGCCAGCAATCATGGCTACTCGCTCTTCTTCTGATAAATAATCCACTTGTGTAACCGTGCGCTCTTGATTAATTTCTTTTTTAATAATTAGCTGTTGATTGGCTGCGGCAGCTACTTGTGCTAAATGGGTGATGCATAAGACTTGTTTATTTTGAGCGATTTTAGCCAGTTTACTCGCTATAGCACTAGCGACTCTACCAGAAACCCCTGTATCAATTTCATCAAATATTAAGGTCTCAACTGCTTGATTTCTTGCGAAAATTGTCTTCAAGGCCAACATAAATCGTGAAAGTTCACCACCAGATGCTATTTTAGCCAGTGGTTGACTTTCTTCTCCCAAATTAGTCCTTGAGTAGAATTCAACTTGGTCCATACCCGCTTCATTCAAACGTAAATAAGAATTGGAAAAGAATGGTTGCAAATTAGAATCAGACTCTACCTGTCGCATCTTGACCTCAAATTCAGTATGCGGCATGTAGAGTTCTTTTAATTGACCTTCAACTTCTGAGACAATTGCTTTGGCTGCTTCTTTACGGAGATTGGATATGCTTTGAGCTAATTCAAAGGCTTCTTCATAAGTTTTGAGGAAGGCTTCCTGTGTTTGTTTTTGATAACTTTCAAAATGTTTAATTTGATCAATTTCCTTAACGAGTTCAAGCTGGTAATCGATTAACTCTTCAATATTACGCCCATATTTTTTTTGAACTTTTTCCAACTGACTTAGTCTTCTTTGAATTTCATCCATCACTTGTTCATCATAATCTGGCACATCAAAAGAAAAAGCAATTTCTCGGCTTAATTCTTTTAAATCTACTTGCAGGCCTTGTAAGCGCTCCTCAAATGACAAATATTGATTATCAAATCTTCCCAAGTGCTGTAACAGATAAAGCACTCGCTCAATTTGCTGATCGACACTAGCTTCTTGATCGGTCATTAGCTGGTTGATTTCATTAAGATACTGACTCATTAGCTGTGCATTTTGAAGTCTCTTGCTTTGTTGTAGCAGTTGCTGATCCTCATCTGCCACTAAATCTAAATTTTTTAATTCTTCTAACTGAAACTCTAAATAATTTAAACGTTGAAGTGCATCTTGTTCGTCAAATTTCTTAGTTAACAATTGCTGTCTTAAATCTTGATAGTGATTATAAACTAGCTGATATTTTTCTTTAACTTGAAGTAAGCTCTCACTAGCAAAAAGATCCAGTAACTCAAGATGTCGTGAAGAGTCTAACAGAGCTTGATGTTCATTTTGACCATGAATATCTACCAAATAACGACCAATTCGTTTTAGCATGGTCACATTAGCTGGTCGTTGATTAATTTTAATAACATTTCGTCCACTCTTATGGATCTCGCGTTGAATCAAAAGGGCATCTTCTGGATCCTCAATTTCAATTCCAATTGCTTGCAATTGCATTAAGAGCTTTTCATTTCCTTGTAAACTAAAAAGACCTTCAATAAAGAGATTTGGGCTTCCTTTTCGCACAAACTCAGTAGACCCTCTTCCACCACATAAGATACCAATCGCATCAATAATAATCGACTTTCCCGCTCCAGTTTCCCCTGAGAGCACTGTCATCTGTTCATCAAAATCAATAGAAACTTGATCAATAATTGCAAAGTTTTCAATTCTTAAACTGATTAACATAAGGCACCTCTTTGCATTGTTTATTCAAAAGCTTGATGGCTCTCCTCCACAATTTTTGCGATGGCAATTGTTGAGTGGCTTTGATTATCTACTTGCCTAGCATTGATTAAATGCACTAAATATTCAATATTCCCTTCGCCTCCTGTAATTGGCGAATAGGTAAGCTCTTTAATAACAAAGCCAATTTTACTAATAAAGGCTAATACTTCTTCAAGGACCTCTTGATGAACTGCTGGGTCTTTTATGACACCCTTTTTACCAATCCGACTAGGTCCTGCTTCAAATTGTGGTTTAATCAAGGCAATAACAGAACCATCTTTTTTTAGAATCGGCTGTAATGGTGGCAAAATTAAAGCTAAAGAAATAAAAGAGACATCAATTGTTGCTATTGTTGGCTGTCCTTTTGTAAAATCTTCGAAGCGAGCATAGCGAAAGTTTTGCCGTTCCATTACGACTACTCTAGGATCTTGTCTTAAGGAATAAGCTAATTGATTGTAACCTACATCTAAAGCATAAGATAAGCGTGCGCCATTTTGTAAAGCCACATCGGTAAATCCTCCTGTTGAAGCACCGATATCTAAAAGTAGATGGTCTGTAATATCAATATTGAAAGAAGATAAGGCTTTTTCTAACTTTAATCCCCCACGCGATACATAAGGGAAAGGTTTCCCTTTCAGATAGAGCTCGCGATCAATCGGTATTTTTTCACCTGGTTTATCATAGCGCTGATCGTTTTGATCATAGATTTTTCCTGACATAACCAGACGGCGTGCTTGTTCACGTGAGTGAGTAATTCCTGCTTGGACCACTAGCTTATCGACTCGTTCTTTTTTCATTCATTACTCCTTATAGGTATTTTTCAAGAGGTGATAGAAAGTTATCTAACTGTTTGAAAGATTTATGGCTAAGCTTTTCTAAATCGTTTAAAGCTTTTCTTGCTAACTTGATTTCTTCAATCAAACTCGCTTTAGCTTGTCCTACTCCTAAAAGACTAGGATAAGTTGATTTGTGATTGATAATATCTGAGTAAGTTAAGCTATCCACTTCTTCATTCAAGTCTATGACATCTTTTAGATCATTATGAATTTGATACGCAACACCGTAGTGCTGTCCAAAAGTAATCATTAGATCGCTTTCAGCTTGATCAGCCTCTAAAATAATTGTAGCTGCTTTCATAGCAAATATAAATAAAAGGCCAGTTTTCATCAAATGAATTTGTTGTAACTGCTCAATGTCTATCGTTTTATTTTCTGCCTTAATGTCATAAAGCTGTCCAGCAACCATTCCAGATGAACCTGCAGCATGAGCCAATTCTCTGATCAGAGCGACCTTCTGATGGGCTTGCAAGCTTTCATCTTTAGATAAAATTGCGAAAGCATCCGCTTGAAGGGCATCACCAGCTAAGATTGCTGTGGCTTCATCAAACCTAACGTGAGAGGTTGGTTGGCCTCTTCGCAGTTTATCATCATCCATGGCTGGTAAGTCATCATGGATTAAAGAATAAGTATGGATAAATTCTAAAGCAATGGCTGTTAACATAGCCTGATCAATTTTCTTTTTGTTAAAAATCGCAATAGTTGTCAGTAAAAGTAAGGGTCTTAATCTCTTTCCACCGCTATTAAGCGAGTAGACCATTGGCTTCACCATTTCTAAAGGTGAATTTAAAGAGATAACTTGCTCTTGCAAAGCCTGTTCAAATTTGGAACGTAAGGGCCCACCTAATATCATTCTGTTTTATTCTCCTCATCTAAAGGCTGTAATCCCGATTCAGTCATCATTTTGGTAACTGTCGCTTCGGCTTCCGTTAATTCTTCTTGGCAATGCTGACTTAATGAAATTCCTTTTTGAAAGGCTTGTAAGGCATCTTGAAGTGGTAGTGTCCCTCTTTCTAATTGTTGAACAATTTCTTCTAACTCTTGTAAAGCTTGTTCAAAACTAATGGTTGATTCTACTGTTTTATTTTCTGTCATCGATTAATCCTCCCTATCTATTGGCTCATTTTTATCGAGTGATTCTACTAAAACATTCGCACGCCCCTTATATAATTGGATATTTAAACGGTCTCCTTCAGTTAATTGATGACTTGAAGTTACTTGTTGACCTTCTTTTTCAACTAAAGAATATCCTCTTGCCATTATTTTCAGCGGACTATATGCATCTAATAAGGCACTTGCCTTCATGTGCCTATCGTATTTTCTTCTTAAATAATCATTGAAGGAGCGTTGTAAACTTAGTTGAAGTGTCCCTAATTTTTCTTGACGGTAGCTAATTTGTTGTTGAGGATTATAAGCATATACAGCCTGTTTTAGTTGATTGATTTTTTGTTTTTGGCGTGAAAAATATTGTTCTTGACGCATTTTCAATCGTTCATTTAAATGCATAACACTCTGCACGTAGGATTGGTACAGTCTTTCTGGCTGAGTAAGAACATATGATCGAGCAGATCTTGCCAGACGCTCTTGAGACCATTCTAAGCGCCCTCGAAAAGCATTTATTAATCGTACTTGTTGCTGGCTAATCGTCATTAAAACTTCTTGCAGCACAGGAACAGATAGTTCCGCTGCAGCAGTCGGAGTTGGAGCTCTTAAATCAGCCACTAAATCAGCAATCGTAGTATCGGTTTCATGGCCAATCGAAGATATTACTGGCAAGGGACATGCAAGAATAGCATGGGCAACTCCTTCATCGTTAAAACACCATAAGTCCTCAATCGAACCACCTCCGCGTGCTAAGATAACACCATCGAAAGAAATAGTGCTTTCTTCTAGCCGCTTAAATGACGCAACAATTTCTTTAGCCGCTTCCTTACCTTGAACTTTAGTAGGAAAGACAACAATTTCGACAATTGGATAACGACGTTGAACAGTCGTAATAATGTCACGTATGACAGAACCCGATGGGCTAGTTATCACTGCTAGTCGTTTAGGATATTTACATATTTTTCTCTTGGGACGATCAAAAAGTCCCTGGGCTTTCATTTTTTCTTTTAATTGTTCAAGTGCTAGGTATAAAGAGCCAATTCCATCAGGCTCAATATTTTCAACATAAAGTTGATACCTTCCTCCACCTTCATAAACTCCTACTCTAGCCGTTACAAAAACTTTCATGCCTTCTTCTAATTGGAATTTTAAACGGTGAAATTGACTCTTGAACATAATCGCATTAATTTGGACTTGGCCTTCTTTTAAAGAAAAATATTGATGAGAATTAGGACGATAACGATAGTTAGAAATCTCTCCCAAGACTCTAATCCTTTGAATATGCGGGTCACGATCAAATTTTTGACTGATATATTTTGATAAGGCTCCTACCGTGATATAGTTCTTTTGATCTTGGGTCACTCCATCACCTCTCTTGATATCATTCTTTTCTATTTTAGCACAATCTAATTCAGAGAACTAGAAAACAAAAAGAACCAGGCAATCATTGACCCTGGTTCTTTTTATAGCTTAAGACCATCTATCAGTTTACACTGGATCGACACTCTCTGTCTCTTCAGTTGGAACTGTCTCATCCACGCTTTCTTCACTTGCTGCTTCTTCCTCAAGAAGTTCTTCTGTTGGCTCTTCTGCAGGGGTTTGAGTTTCTACAGAATCAACTGGCTCTTCAACCATTTCTTCTAAAGTTGTTTCTTCTTCAGTGGATTCAACTGGTGTGTAACCAGGAATCCTATAATCAACTGGGATTTTATTAGCAATATAATTATTTTCAACATTGACACCATAAACAGCATTGAAATCATAGGTATCCTGATTTAATGGCACAGCTTCCATGGATACTGGGTCAACTTCACTAATTACTCCAGTTTCTAAATCGTATTCAAAACGTGCTACTGTGGTGATCTTAGTAGAGCTATCTTCTGCTACAGATAGACTAATTACTTTATCGTCTTGCTCAATGTCAGTATAGGTATAAACTTGTGGAGCAAATCCAGTAGCGTTAGCTATTAACTGAATTATCTCAGCTAAGGATGCATCAGAACTTTCAAGATTTTCAGCTTCTTGTAATTTAGCCATCCACAGATCTTTGATTGGTTGGAATTCAAAGCCTTCATTTTCAGCCGCTGCTTTTAAATCTCCTTCAAAAGAAGCTGTATATTGATAAAGCAATTCTCTAAAATTATCTAACTCTGCTTTCGTTTCAACTGTAAGCTCTGGTTGGATAGCTTCAATGATAAAGGTATGGGCATAGATATCATCTACACGGATCCCCTGATCGACTGCTTGCTTGAAACGATTGTATAAAGCAGGTAAAATTTCGTGATACTTTTCAGTATCAGAAAAATCAGGTGTTTCTACTGCTTTAATTTCATCAATAGTCATTTTAGGCTCTAGTTGAGCAAGAATATTGTCCCATTTTTTGTCTTCGATTGATGCATCTAGTTGTTGAACAGTGTCTTCATTAGCAGCAGCATCGGTCTGGGCAAAATCATTGGCATATTGCTCTAATTCTTGCTTCGTTTGATTAGAAATCTCTACATCGGTAGCAACTGAATTATCGACAACATTGCCATCGCCTTCAATATTAGTGTTATTAATAACATTATTTACAACTGTGTTTACAATTTCAGTCGAGTTTACTTGACCATTATTTTGAACTTGAGCAGCAACTTCTTTCTTAATTTCAGCAATAATTACGTTTACTTGTGCATCGGTTAACCCTGTTTCAGTCTTAACATTATTTACGACAGAAATTTCTTTTTGTGCCGTTTGCATGTCATGCTGCTTAACTTCTACACCTTGTGACTCTAATAGAGCGTATAAGCCAGTAAGTGCCCCCTCACCCGTTACAGGTAAAAAACTACCAATTTTTAATAAAGCATTTTGAGCCCCTGCAGTAATAGCTGCATTTTGATAGGTTGTCGCTGAAACAGCAGTGATATTTTCAGGCGTTACAATTTGAACTTTAATTCCTGTACCAGGTGCTTGAGGCTTAATATATACGGACGAGTATACATCTGTTGAAGCATCTGATCCAATGTTTAAATAGCGATCAATCATCACACCGTCAACATAAATTGTATTCTCAGGAGTTACCTGATTAGCGCCTAATAATTGAATGGTTTGTTGGGCTTGTTGTGAATTTAAAGTCGCTCCTAAAGCTAATTTTTCTACTTGCAAAGTTTGCTCAGCCTGTTCAACTGCCATAGCTGATTGGCTAATCAAAGGCATACTGGCTGGAAAAGTTGTTAAAGCAGCTAAAGCAAGTAGTAAAACTTTTTGTTTTTTCATAATTTTATGCTCCTTTTAAATTAATATGATGACACTTTGATTATATCCATCCTAAAATACTTATACAAGTTATACCCATTTCTTTAATAAATTCTTATAAGAAAAAAGCCAGAAAAAGAATAATTTCTTCACATTCTTCTTCTGGCGCCATTTAGATTTGGTTAGCTAAAAGTTTAGCGAGAACACCTGAGATAAATTGTCGTGATCGATCATCTGAAAAAGTCTTAGATAATTCAATCGCTTCGTCAACCGCTACTTTGGCTGGAACTTTCTCTTCGTCAATGAAGAGCACTTCAAAAAAAGCTAAGCGTAAAATGGTTAGATCAATACTTGCTATTCTATCAAGAGTCCAAGATTGGCTGAGATATTGTTTAATCATATCATCTAACGCCAACTGATTGTCTCTTACTCCTCTAACTAAGGTTATTAGATAAGAATCTATCTCACCTGAGTATCCCTTCTCAGGATCATTACCGGCTTCTAAAGCGAATTCTACAGCATCCTCACTTTGAAACTGGTCACTAGCAATTACTAATTGATATAAACTCTGGACTGCTTTTTCTCTTAGCTGATGACGTGATAATTTTTTCATCCTATTCTCCGATTTCTTTTTCGCTATTCCTAATAGTTTTTAACTCTGAATTCATTTTTGGTTCTGTATCAATCGATTGGACATGAACATTCACTTCACTGACGATAAGATCTGTCATGTATAGAATTTGTTCTTTAACACGTTCTTGAATAGCAGCGGCTATAACTGGAACTGTTTTACCGTAAGCAATGCTTACATTAATATCAATCGAAATACGGTCTTCAATTTGACGCATTTTAGCATTAACACCTGATCCTTGAATACGCAAAAATTTTCCTGCTTCTTTTTTTTGTGATGAACTAAGTACACCATCAATTTCTGAAGCAGCTTTGGCTGCAATGTCTTCCAAGACACCCATCGTAATATTAATTTCGCCTAAGTATTGTTCGCTGAGAGATTCAAATGCGACAGTTTGTTTATTTAACATCCTTTAGCCTCCTATATAATTATTAATTCTTTGGGACTACGGTTGATTGGTATTACACGATCTGCTTGCACAATTAAATCATCTTCAATGCGAACACCACCGATACCTGGTAAGTAAATACCGGGTTCATCAGTAATTACCATGTTCGTCTCTAAAACCGCTTCAGAACGACTAGAGACTGCAGGTTCTTCATGGACATTTAAACCGACACCGTGGCCAGTAGAGTGACCAAAGTACTCACCATAGCCTTTTTCCGTAATATAATCACGAGCTATCGCATCTACTTCCTTACCAGTCATGCCAGCTTTAGCCTCTCTGATTACGCGTTGATGTGCTTCAAGTACAATTTCATAGACTTCTTTCATTTTATCTGATATCGATCCTACCGCAATCGTACGAGTCATGTCAGACGAATAACCTTTATAGTAGCAACCAAAGTCTAGCGTCACAATATCGCCATCTTCAATCACTTTTTCACTCGCTACACCGTGAGGCATGGCAGAGCGTTCACCTGAAGCGACAATAGTATCAAAAGACATGCCTGTTGATCCTTTATCCTTAAGAAAAGCTTCTAACTCATTAGCAACCTGAATTTCAGTTACACCAGGTTTAATAAAGGTTAAGATATGTTCAAACGCTTGATCGGTAATTTCACATGCTTGTCGAATGGTCTCAAGTTCCGATTCATCTTTAATTAAGCGAATTTTTTCGATTAACCCTTGACTTGCTTTAATATCTGCTGCAAATAGATCTTTAATTTTTAGATATTGACTGACATTCATATTATCTGCTTCTATGGCTAGTGTTTGAACCTTTTCTTGATCGATTAAGTTTTTAACTTCTTGATCTACTCCGTTTTGATGGATAACAACTGTTGCAGACTTAACTTGATGACTAGCTTGAGTATTGTAACGGAAATCGGTAATAAAGAAGGCCTTATCTTGAGTTACAAATACGGCACCAGCCGAGCCGGTAAAGCCGGTTAAATATCTTATATTTAACATATCCGTTACATAGATTGCATCGAATTTTTGTTCTTTAAGTGATTGACGTAATTTGTTGATTCTATACATATGATCGCTCCTTTACTTGTTTTAACTCTAATACTAACTACTACTTCGTTTGATGAGGTCTTACCCCTTTATTAATATCTAATAAAATCGGCATAATCATCGGATTTCTCTGCGTCTTCTGATAAATAGCCGGTTCTAATTGACTGAGCAATAGATCTCGCACGCTCCGTTCATTTATATTAGCGCCTGACTCATTTAAGCCGCGGTTGATAATTGCGCGCGCCTTATTTTGAATATCATTGATCAGGTCTGCTGATTCTCGCATGTAAATAAAGCCTCGAGACATAATATCCGGTCCGGCAATCAATTGTTTAGCTTCAAAGTCAATAGTAGCTGAAACAATGATTAGTCCTTCTTCTGACAGAGCTTTACGGTCTCTCAGTACAATGTTACCAATATCACCAATACCATTACCATCGACATATACATCCTGAGCAGGAAAGCGTCCTGCTACACGAGCAGAGTCGGCAGTAAGAGCTAGAACATCGCCATTAGACATAATAAAGCAATTTTCTTTTGGAATCCCAGTCATCTGAGCTAATTCCGATTGGATTTTTAACATGCGATATTCCCCATGAACTGGCATGAAATATTTAGGCTTCATTAAACGGTGCATTAATAATTGCTCTTGCTGACCACCGTGACCAGAAGTATGAATATTATTGACCTTTCCATGAATCACTTTGGCACCTTGCTCGCTTAATTGATTGATGACACGGTTAACACTCATAGTATTTCCTGGAATAGGTGAAGAAGAGAAAATAACGGTATCATTAGGTTGAAGCGAAATTTGTCGGTGCGTACCATTAGCGATACGGCTTAAAGCTGCCATTGGCTCCCCTTGTGAACCAGTACATAGAATTAAAATCTTATTAGCAGGATATTTATTAATATCTCTTGGTTCAATGAAAATATCTGCCCCTTTGTCATCCACATAACCTAATTCTCTAGCTGTCTTAATGGAAGATTCCATCGAACGACCGAAAACAATTATCTTACGACCTGTCTCATAGGCTGTCATTACGACTTGTTGCAATCGAGACACATTGGATGCGAAAGTAGCGAAAATAACGCGTCCTTCTTCTTTTTGGATAATGTTGCGAATCGAACGGCCGACAATTTTTTCTGAATTAGTAAAGGTTGGTACTTCGGCATTTGTTGAATCACCTAGTAATAATAGGACTCCTTCTTCACCAATTCGTGCCATCTTATGTAAGTCGGCTGGTTTGCCTACCGGTGTGAAATCGAACTTATAATCTCCTGTAAAGACAATATTTCCAGGAGGTGTTTTAACTACCACACCATATGCTTCTGGAATGGAGTGAGTTGTTAGATAAAAACTAACGCTTGTTTTACGGAAACGGATCACAGAATCTTCATCAATTTCATGAATTTCTGCATCACGCAACAGTCCGCGTTCTTGTAATTTATTACGAATTAAAGCTGAGGCTAACTTGCCAGCATAGATAGGCACGTTTATCTCTTTCAATAAGAATGGAATTCCACCTATATGGTCTTCGTGACCGTGAGAGATAATAACTCCCTTAATCTTATTACGATTTTGTAATAGGTATTGATAATCAGGAATGACATAGTCAATACCTAACAATTCGTCTTCTGGGAACATCACACCAGAATCCATAATGATAATTTCATCTTGAAATTGGACGCCATACATATTCTTACCAACTTCATTTAAACCGCCTAAGGCAAATACGCCTACTTCATTATTTTTAATATTTACTGACATCTTAGAACTCCACCAACTTAAAGCCTGCTTGTTCTTTTTCATATGCCAAATGCGCCTCATCTAAGGCTTGGACATATTGGATGTTGTAAGATGTATTTTGAGTCACTTTTTCAATCGCTTCTACGCGATTTTCTGCTTCAAGATAAAGGGAAAGTGTCCTTTCTCTTGTTGGAACTTGATCTTTACTTTCTTGGTACATTACTTTAAAAATCATGTAATAAAACTCCTTTATTATTTTTTATTTCAACTGGTGGGTGAGCTAAACACTCGTTGTCAATTTATTCTATCATACTTTCATATATAGGTATAGTTAGACACTGAGACGCTTATTTGAGAAAAAATATAAGCACCCTTTTAACCTTTATCTTGTATTTATCATTAGACTAATCAAAAGGGTGAGTTAATGATCGAAGAACTTTCTAAATCATTGATTAACGAGGCCATCAGTTTGTTGGCTTCCGATATTCATTTCATGCCAATAATTGATAACTATCAAATCTTCTTTCGAGTCAATGGTCAACTCCACTTCCACAAAAATGTCCCTTTAAGTCTAGGAAGAAAAATAATCGCTCATTATAAATTTTTAGCCAATATGGATGTCGGTGAAAAAAGACGGCCCCAATCAGGTGCTTGTCCGTTTAAGATCTCAGAAGAACAAACGATTGAATTAAGATTGTCCACTATTACTAACGTCAACCTCATAGAGTCCTTAGTGGTTCGAGTGATTTTTAGTAAAATTCATAATTTTCAACAAATCAACAGCTACTTTCCCAATCAAATTGACCGCATTCGGAAATTAATTAGAAGAAAATCAGGGATGATTTTAATTTCTGGCCCAGTCAATTCAGGTAAAACCACGACGATCTATCAACTTTTAAGAGAAAGAATGAATGAAGAAAAGTTACAAATTATTACTATGGAGGACCCTGTAGAAATCAAAGAAGCTTCTTTTTTACAAACGCAGGTAAATGAAAAAATAGGTATTTCTTATGACCTACTGATTAAATCATCACTCAGACATCATCCCGATATTCTTTTTATTGGAGAAATTCGGGATGAGGAGACGGCGCGTATGACTTTAAGAGGTGCATTAACCGGGCATTTGATGATTGCAACGATCCATGCTAAAGATACTTTCGGAGTGATTGCGCGTCTTAAAGAGTTAACCATTAGTGAGCAACAATTAAAACAATCTCTCATTGGTGTCATCTCACAAAGACTAGTGCCTCGCTTTTGTCCTTTTTGTAAAAGTAGTGTTCAAGTATCCTGCAATCATATTCCTAAAAAATTTCACCGAGCCGCTTTGTTCGAAATATTAGATGGCCAACAATTGAAAGAATATTTGAATCATTTTAATTTACCTTTAAACTTCTCGCCCCTTAATCATCAACTAAGAAAGGCATGGGCCTATGGATACATCACTAAAAAAGAGTATGAACGCTTTGAAGTTCTTTAATAAAGAAAAATTGCTCTTTAATCAAGAGGAAAAAATATATTTTTTACAGGTTTTAGCTGAAATGCTTGATGAAGGTTTCTCAATTTATCAAAGTCTGCAATTTATGAAAATACTATTACCTAAAAGAATTTTAATTATTAATCAAATGCTAGAAAAATTAAATGTAGGACAAAGCTTTGATCAAGTTCTTTTAAACTATGGGTATTCAAACCGAATTGCCGCTCAATTATTTTTTGCTCAAAGACAAGGCCGATTTATTCAAGCGCTTTTTGAAATTGTAAACCATTTAAAAAAGATTAGAAGCTATCAAAAAAAATTAATAAAAACACTTATCTATCCCTGTTTTTTAATGCTTTTTCTCTCCTGCTTATTGTTTGCAATGAGACATTGGATGCTTCCACATATTTTATCCTTCATCGATCAAGAAATTTTAAAAACTCATTTATTAGCTCGTTATTTACTCATTCTCTTTACCTTTCTTCCACAAATTAGCATCAGCTTTTTAGCAGTCATTTTAATTATTTACTTAGCTATTGATTTTTATTTATTAAGACTCCCTGTTATTAACAGATTTCAACACTTAGTTAAGATACCTCTCTTTGGAAAGCTAATTAGGAAATATGTATCCTATCGTCTAGCTGATGAACTTTCATATTTTTACGCAGCTGGCTTTTCCATGCAAGAGACACTAGATCTTTTAATCTCATATCCCATTGATCCTTTAATCAGTGAAATAGCTGATTATCTGCAGCAACAATTTTTGGCTGGGAGCGAGTTGAGCGATTCATTAGAAAACATGGGTATTTTCACTAAAACACTTAGTTTAGTCATATATCAGGGTGAACTAACCAGTCAGACCGGTCAAAAATGTAAGCTTTATGCTAAAAAAATATTTGAGGAGGTGGTCGAAGATCTTAATAAGAAGCTCACTTTAGTGCAACCCATACTGTTTTTAATTATCGCTATTATTGTAATGGCCATGTACCTTGTTCTAATGTTGCCGATGTTAACCATGGAGATATGAAAAGGAGCTATTATGAAAGAAAGAACCATCAGAAAAGTCAAGTCTTGTCAAATATTAAAGTCTAAAAGAGCGTTCACACTTATCGAAATGCTAATTGTTCTTATTATTGTTTCACTATTAATGGCTATTATTATTCCCAATGTTTCTGGCCAAAAAGATCGTATTGACCAACAAGCAGTTGAAAATATCACAGAGATTGTTGAAACTCAAGCGGATGCCTATTATCTAGTAGAGGATACCCAAGAGCCTTTAAGCTTAGAAACTTTGGTTGCTGAAGGTTACCTCACTCAAAAGCAAGCAGACGAAGCGACTGAGAGAATTGAAGCTGAAGTCCTCAGTCAAATACTGACCCCTTAATGAAATCAAAAAATCAATCAGCCTTTACCCTAATCGAAGCTTTGTGCGTACTTTCAATTTTTAGTATATTGATGATTTTGCTAATTGCTTTACCCTATCAACAATTAAAAGCTGATTATCAGACAAAAGTTTTTAAAGACCAACTGAAGAGTCAGCTACATTTAGCTCAAGATAAAGCAATTATTGATCAAGATCCAGTTCAGATTGTCTTTAGTAAAAGAGGAGTAGTCTACTTCTGGCAAGTAGAATCCCGCAAAAATTTTAGTCAACTCAAACTCCCTAAACATTTAAATTTACTTAATTCTTTTTCTTTTTATTACTTAAGTAGTGGTCGTATTAATGATTTTGAAACTGTTTACTTTGAAAATGCAGAAGGCGATAATTTTGAGCTTGTTTTTCAACTAGGAAGTGGTCAATTTGTTTTTAAGGAGCAAAAAGGGAAGTAGTCTAATTGAAGCATTAGTAGGTTTATTGATCTTGTCTTGGATTTTGAGCTTTTATTTACCCAGTTTTAACCAAGAATTAAGGACTTTTAAACAATTAAAATCAGAAAATAATGAATGGCAATTATTTTATCAACTGGCGGACATTCAACTTTCTGATTTAGATTCAATAAAAAAAGAGACACTTATTCAATCTACAATGGAAAGTTACCAATTATTATTTTCAGTCGAGGTTGATGATTTTTCATGCGACACTAATTCCTGTCAAATAGAGTTTAAGAGAGGGAGTGCCTATCAGATTGAAATTCAAGCTATTCAAACCTTATAAACAGTCAAAATGGGCCTTCACTTTAATTGAGTGCCTTATTACACTCTCTATTGTTGCTTTAATAATGAACACTCTCATGATAAGTGTTTCACATTACCGCAAATTAGATGAAAATATGCGGCAAGATCGTTCGCTAGATTGGCAGCACTTCACACTGATGATGGAAAGTGAATTTGATCATTTTTTAATTATAGGTGTCTCTGAACAAGAAATAAATCTTTGTCTCAAAGAGGATTACTATGAACAGAGCTCAGTCATTTTAAGAAATCAAAAGATTTATCGCAGACCCGGACATCACCCTTACCTCTTTCAAGTAAAATCTTGGCATCTAAATTCCGAAAAACCTTTTATAACAATCTCCGTGGAGCTAACCAATGGTCAAATCTTCTCACATACCTTTCATACTGATTACATAAGAACGGAAGATTTTGATGAAACATAAAAAAGGGCTTATCCTACCAATGGTATTATGTTTTATGATGTTAAGCCAAGTTATATACTTAGGAGTCATTCAACTTAATGCTCTCCAAAGACAAAGAATCCACCAGTCAAATAATTATTACCAATTACAAATTCAAACTCTTTTAACAGATTTTAACCTGCGTCCTGTTCTCCAAGACCAATGGACAAAAAGCATAGAAGAATCTATTCAAAGAGAATGCCAACTTCTACAAAAAGAAAGCTTAAATGACTTGGGCCTGTTTACAAGTGATTCCTTAATTCAAACAGTCAACTTAATCGAAGTTGATACTTTAGACATTGAGTCTTTACTTTTACTCTATAAAACGCTTATTTTTATAGAATATCCATCCAATTTTGAGTCAAGCTTTTCAATAATAGAAGCTGATGGCGAATGGTTAGCTAATGGCCAAGTGACTCTTTTTCCTAATTCTTCTAAGGAAAGCTCTTTCGATGCTAGTCAAATATTCCTCAGTTCGCAAGGCTATCGGCTAAACAAACAACTTACTAAACAAAAAGAATCGCAATGGGTAGGAACCATTGAAAAAGAGTTTCAGATTGAATTTAATTCAGGAACAAGTAAGGTTTTAAGTTCTAGGGACGAATTAATTTTCGACTCAAGGCTTTCTTCTGGTGAGTCATTCGAAAAGAAACAAGACTTACCTCAACTAAATTACCTCCTCCAATGGCATGGGAATCTTTATCAGGATTCTAAGGCCAGTTAACGAAGAAACAGCAAGCATTCTCAAATCCTCCAGAGTGCTTGCTGTTTTAATTTATCTTACTTTGAGAGCCCGATCAATATCTCGCTTAGCTTGTTGTTCTTTGAGCGCCTGTCGCTTATCATAGTGATGTTTACCACGTGCAACTCCTATTAATAGCTTAGCTCGACCCCTAACTAAATAAACCTTTAGGGGAACAATGGTCATTCCCTTCTGACGCGTTGCTTGGTCCATATCCACTATTTCCTTATGGTGTAATAATAACTTTCGATCTCTTAAAGGATCATGATTAAATAAATTACCATGGTCATAAGGACTTATATGAACATTCTTTACCCAGGCTTGGCCCCCATAGATTGAAATAAAGCCATCTTGAATATTTATTTTTCCTGCTCGAATGGATTTAATTTCTGTTCCTTTGAGGACTAAACCCGCTTCATAAGTATCAATAATCTCATAATCATGTCTGGCCTTTCGATTTTGGGCCAGTGGTTTATCGTGTACTGCTTTATTATTTGCCATAAAATCTCCTTGCTAGTGCTAGGAGTCTATTTTACATCACCTACTAGCATCTGATGGACTCCTAGTATTTCTTTTTCTTAGTTCTTTTTGCTTTCTTAAAGTTTCCCTTAGCAGAAATTTTTTTACCTGCTAAATTTTTACCCATTTTAGGATTCGCTTTATTTGATTTGTTTTGTCTGTTCGATTTATTCTTTTTCTTATTTTTTGTTGAAGATTGAATGATTTTTGGATCGATACCTTCTACTGCTTCTGCTTCAATTAGCTTAAAATCAATTTGTCGATCTTCGATACTGACATTACCAACCTCTATTTTAACCCTTTGCCCGATTCTAAAGATTTTATGTGTCCGCTCACCAATCAACAGCATGTGTTCTGGATTAAAATGATAATAGTCATCATCTAAATTTTGAATAGAGACAAGTCCTTCTACTGTATTGGGAAGCGCTACAAAAATTCCAAAAGAGGTAACCGATGAAATAGTTCCCCAGAAACTTTCTCCAACTTTATCCATCATATACTCAGCCTTCTTGAGAGCATCAGTTTCTCTTTCTGCATCAACCGCCCGGCGCTCCATTTTAGAAGCATGAGTCGCTATAGCTGGCAGTTGATCTTCTAACTTAGAAATCTCCTTATTTGAAGGATTGCCTAATAAATATTGACTAATTAGACGGTGAACAATCAAATCAGGATAACGGCGTATTGGCGAAGTGAAATGTGTATAGTCTTCTGCTGCTAAACCAAAGTGACCTGCTGCTTCATCTGAATACTTGGCTTGTTGCATCGACCTTAGCATCATAGTTGAAACAGCTTGTTCGTAATCTTCACCCTTGACCTGTTTAAGCGCCTCTTGCAAGGCCTTCGGTGCCATATCTTCAGTACTTCCCCTAAGAATGACCCCAAAACTTGAGATGAATTCCGCAAAACGGTCTATTTTATTAGAGTCTGGCTGCTCATGAATTCGATAGATAAAGGGTAGCTGCTTAGCTAAATAATCTTTGGCCACCGTTTCATTAGCAGCTAGCATAAAGGATTCAATTAAGCGTTCACTAGTAAACCTCTCACGTAAAACAATCTCTGTCGGGTGTCCTTTTTCGTCTACCAAAATCTTGGCTTCAGGCGCATCAAAATCGAGTGCTCCTCTATGTCGACGCATCTGATAGAGAATATCATGTAACTCAGCCATGTCCTCCAACATAGGAACAATTTCTTGATAATCTTGTCTTAAAGTTGGATCACCATCTAAAATAGCATTCACATCTGAATAGGTCATCCGATAGGATGAATGAATGACTGATTTGAAAATGCGATGCTTAATTACTTGCCCTTGATTATTAATCACCATCTCACAAGTTAGACTTAAGCGATCCTCATGAGGATTCAAAGAACAAATACCGTTAGACAATCTTTGCGGTAACATAGGGACCACGCGATCTGTCAAATAAACAGATGTTCCTCGCTCATAAGCTTCGCGATCAATAGCAGTGTCTGGTCTTACATAATGCGATACATCGGCAATATGGACACCTAATTGGTACTCTTTATCCGAAATTTTTTCTAAACTGATGGCATCATCTAAATCCTTGGCATCTGCTCCATCAATTGTAATGATTAATTGATCACGTAAATCCTTACGTCCTTGGATTTCTTCAGATTTAATTGTTTGCTCTACGGCTTCAGATTCTTTGACCACCTCTTTTGGAAATTCGTGCGGAATACCAAATTGGAAGAGAACGGCTAGTATATCAACACCTGGAGCGTCTTTATGGCCAATTTCTTTAGTCACAAGGCCTACCATTTCATTGGGCTTATGGCTATCTGGGTATTCAGCGATTTCTACAATACAAATAGTGTGGTTAGCTGGATGAATACCATCTGGACGAATGAAAATTTTAGTCTCATCTGGAAATTCGCCTTGAGGCTTAATGTATCCTACATAGCCTGTGGTTTCACGTTCTTCTTGATTAAAACCATAAAACTCGCCAACTAACTGACTAACTTTACGGTCTATTACTTCAAGCACTTGAGCTTCCGAACCTTTGCCTGTTGTAGGATTAACATGTTTAACGATTCGAACACGGACTGTGTCTCCTTCCATGGCTCCTCCGTTTTTACCTCTAGGCACGAAGAAATCACTTTCACCTTCTTCATGAGATACAAAGCCAAAGCCTTTTTCATTCGCTCTGTATACTCCTATAACTTCTTCGTTTGAAGAAAAAGCTTTAAAATGGCCCTCAGATGTTAATTGAATTTCGCCAATTCTTTCCAAAAAGGCTAAAGCTTTAATTAATTTTTTATAATTTTTGGTTCCGCGATAATTAAAATGTTGGGAAAGCTGTTCCACCGAAAAGGAATCCTCTTTATTCCCTTGTAAAAAAACAATAATGTCTTTTTCTAGTCTAGATAAACTCAAATTTATTCTCCTCTCTCACCCTAAAAGGGTTGGGTCACTTGCTTGATGAAATCTAAAACTGATTTTTCAAAAGCCTTACGATCACGGTTTGTAGGAATGGAATGTGTATTATGTGGGAAATAATGAAAATCAATGCGTGCATTTACCAAATGATCTTGTAATAAATAAGAATCATCTGGCTCAATTAATTCATCTTGGCCTGATTGAGCGATATAAAAAGGCACCTTAACATTCACCAACTGTGAAGCGATTTCTTCTTTAATTTCTTCTAATTCTTTCATTTGTTGCCAATGGCCTGCCAATATATCATCAAACTCTTCCATAAATGTCTCTGTATCATGTCGTTGACTGGCCAAAAATTTACCTAAATGCATAAATGAGTTGGAAATATTGATCGGTTCCTCAGTCATAACCGGCGCATTAAAGATTCCTCCACCACTTCCTTGAAAATCTTTCTGAGAAATAATATCTGTAGCCATAACTCCACCTAATGAAAGACCAAAGACTAAAAGGTGCTCAAATTTTTGTCCTAGCATCCAATGATAAGCATCATTGGCTTCTTGACGCCAAATATTTGGAGAAAAATCCAAAACTGATTTGATGTCTTGTGTATCATGACCACTAAATTGTGGCACTAATACGTTATAGCCTTGGCGATTCAATAGCCTACCTAATAGGTTCATATCACGTGTTGATCCCGTATAAGCGTGGAAGAGTAGGATCCCTACCTTCTTATCTTGACCTTCTAAATAAACCGCCTTATCAAATGGAACATTCATCACACTTTTCACTCCTAACCTCTTATTATCATTGTATCTAAACCTTGTTGGAAACTAAAGAAATTCCTCTGTTTCTAAATAAATACGCACATGTGGCCTAATGAGCCGACATGTGCGTCTATTCAAAATCTTTAACGATTATTTAGCCGATAAGTAAGCTAAAGCTAAGGCAATGACAAAGAACAGCACGCCTAAAACGGTTGTAGCACGAATTAAAAAGGCTTCAAAGCCACGTGCTTTTGATTTAACAGAGCCATCGTCTCCTCCACCTGTTAAAGTTGAAGCAGCATTACTCTTAGATGGTTGCATAATAACTAATAAAATAATCAAAATAGATACTACAATTAATGAAATCATTAAAGCGTTATACATAGTTGCCCTCCTTTATATGGACTATCTAGGAAATTATATCATACTTTCTTAAGAATGTGATAGACATCTCCGGAACTTTTAATATTAAAAGTAAAAGCCCTTAAAAACACGACCAAAGATCTTCGTTTTTGAGGGCTTATTTTAATCGCTTTAAGATTACTTTATCATTGATTATTAGACTCATTTGCCTTTGCAGCTTTACGTGCTTGTGAAAATTGACGGATTTCTTCTTTAGTCTTTTTAGCAGTTTTAGCTCTTCTTTGACGTTCGTATTGAGACCGTAACTGCCCACAAGCCGCTTCGATTTCTGTTCCGTGTTCTTTACGAACAACACAATTAACCTTGTTTTTCATTAAAATATCAAAGAATTGCGCAATATTTTCAGCCTTAGAACGCCGGAAAGAATTTTCTGCAACCGGATTATAAGGAATCAAATTAACATAAGCTAATTTCAGCATCGGTTTCAACAGATTTGCCAATTCTTTAGCATGTTGAGGTGTATCATTGACACCATCAATCATAATGTATTCGAAAGTTACCCGGCGATTGGTTTTTTCAATATATTCATAAATAGCATCAAATAATTCTTCAATGGGATATTCTCGGTTAATCTTCATAATCGAAGAACGAGTCTCATTGTTAGGGGCATGGAGGGAAACTGCTAGATTGACTTGTAAACCTTCATCAGCAAATTCACGAATTTTTGGTGCTAAGCCAGAAGTTGAGACAGTAATATGACGTGCCCCAATAGCTAGTCCCTTATCTGAATTCACAATTCTTAAGAATTTCATCACGTTATCATAGTTATCAAAAGGCTCACCTATACCCATAACCACAATATGCGAAACCTTTTCTCCTTGACCTAATTGGTCCAAGTGTCGTTGAACGTACATGATTTGAGCGACTATCTCACCTGTTTCTAGATCTCTTACTTTGGGTATCAAACCCGAAGCACAGAACTTACAGCCAATATTACAGCCAATTTGCGTTGTGACACACACTGAAATACCATAATGATGATACATTAAAACCGTCTCAATCATTGATTTATCTTGTAATTCAAACAAAAATTTAGTGGTTTTATCTTGGGCTTTCTGTACAATTTTTGCCCTTAAGGGAGAAAAAATAAATTCCTCGGATAAAGGTTCTAAAATCGTTTTGGGGATATTAGTCATCTCTTCGTAGGACGCCACATGGTGACGGTAAAGCCATTGCCAGATTTGATCTGCCCGGTATGGCTTTTCTCCTCTTTGAGCTAGCCATTCGATTAGATCGTCTAGGGTCAAACTATCTATTGATTTCACTGATAAAACTCCTCTATTTATTAAAAACTTCATGTTCAGTTTAGCACAAACAAAAGAGCCTGTCTTTATTTTATTTCCATTCTAAAGAATAGCCATTAGCCTCTAGCAAAAATTCATGAGATATTCTTACGCCTGATAAACAAGATGGCCCTGATAAATAGTTGCTAAGGTTTTACCTTTAACTTGCCAACCTACAAAGGGTGTATTGGTCGATTTAGAAGCAAATTCCTTTGGATCGATTGGATATTCATGGTCAATGTCGAAAATAGCTAGGTCAGCAATAGACCCCACAGTAAGATCGGAAGCTGGTATATTAAAGATTTTAGCTGGTTCCCATGCCATCCAATTGATTAACTGTTCTAAACTACAAATTCCTCGTTCAACAAGATAAGTATACAGCAAAGCGAAAGCAGTTTCTGATCCCACAATACCAAAAGGTGCTTTAAGCATACTCTGATTCTTTTCTTCTGCCATGTGCGGAGCGTGGTCGGTTGCTATACAATCAATCGTTCCATCTAGTAGACCTTGAATTAAGGCTGCTTGATCCGCGCGACTTCTTAATGGTGGATTCATCTTCCAATTGCCATCATCAGTTGGAATATCTTCATCACACAAGAGAAGATGGTGGGGACAAACTTCACAAGTTACTTTTACGCCCTCAGCTTTGGCAGCGCGAATAACCGCTACACTTTCTTTAGTTGAAACGTGACAGACATGGTAGTGGCAGTTTGCCTCTTTAGCCAAAATACAATCTCTGGCAATCTGACTGGATTCAGTCGCAGAGTATATTCCTGGTAAACCTAACTTTTCACTTACCTTCCCCTTATGCATGACCCCTCCAAAAAGCAAAGAATTATCTTCAGTATGGGCCACAATTGGTCGGTCTAATTGCTCAGCCATTTGCATAGCTTGAAGCATTAAACCAGCTGTTTGAACGCCCTTGCCATCATTGGTAAAGGCAACAGCTCCTGCTTGTGTTAAAGCAGGAAAATCAACCAATTCTTTTTCGGAAGTAATTTCTAGTGAAATCGGTGCATACTGATGTACTTTGATGCAAGCTTCTTGCTCGTTTAATTGCATCAAAGCTGTAAAATCTGCTAGATTATCTGGAACTGGATTTAGATTTGGCATTGCACAAACTTGTGTATAACCGCCTCGAGCCGCTGCTTTTGAGCCGGTTTCAATGGTTTCTTTTCCTTCGAAACCAGGCTGACGAAAATGAACATGCAAATCAATTAGCCCCGGAGTAATTAAACCGTTTTGACCATCAAAAATTTTAAGCTCTTCATGAGATAATTCATTCAACAGATCTAGACCAATCGCGTTAATCTTTTGGTCTTTAATTAAAAGCTCTACTGCTTGAAATCCACCTTGACGATTTAGCATTCGCACATTCTTAATTAATAACATCTTTTCCCCCCTACTTTCCGTTCATAACTGCTTCAATAATTGACATACGCATAAATACACCATTTTTCATTTGTTCAGCTATTACAGATCTTTCTGACATGACTAATTCATCAGCAATTTCTACCCCTCGATTGACCGGTGCAGGGTGCATAATAATTGCATGGTCTTGCATGCGACTGGCTCTTTCGGTATTTAAACCGTATAAACGATGATAGGTTTCCGCTTCGAAACTATCTGGCTGGTCATGGCGTTCTAATTGAACTCTTAAGAGCATTAAGACATCGACTTCTCCAATCAATTCATCAATGGGTAGATAGCTTCCGAAATGATCAAAGGTTTCATCATACCACTCTTCTGGTCCTGAAAAATATAGTTCAGCTCCTAAACGAGATAAAATTTCAGCGTTAGAATGAGCAACACGAGAGTGACTGAGGTCTCCTACGATTGCTATTTTCAAACCAATAAAACGTTGGAATTTTTCATAAATGGTCATCAAGTCGAGCATACACTGTGTAGGATGCTGAGAGGCCCCATCCCCACCATTAATAATTGACAAATTCAAGTGCGGTGATTTCATCAACGGCTCGAAGTAATTTTCTTCGCGAGTACGTACCACAACTGTATCTACCCCTAAAGATTCAAGTGTAATTAAAGTGTCTAAGAGGGTTTCTCCTTTGGAAAGTGAAGATGTTTTAGCATCAAAAGCAATAACCGGCATACCTAACTTTTTCTCAGCCATTTCAAAAGAAAGGTGCGTTCTTGTCGAATTTTCCAAAAAAACATTACAAACAAAGTGTCCTGGATACTGTGGTAATAGTGAGCGATCAAGGTTTTTAAATTCGATGGCTCGATGAATTAGTTTCATTACCATTCCTGAATTTAGTTTCTTGGTTGATTCAAAATGCTTAAAAACTAAGTTGTGATTACTCATTATTTTATCCCTCCATGTACTGTAATTTACCGCGGTAATCTTCTATTTTTTGATAGCCATAAGATGCCATTTCAGCCTTTAATTCTTGATTCAATCGCTCAAAAATTTGTGGTCCTTCTTCCATCAAAGCTGTTCCTACTTGAACCATTGAAGCTCCACAAAGAATGTGTTCAAAAGCATCACGCCCACTTGCAACGCCCCCTGTCCCAATAATGGCTATGGAGTCATTTAGACGCTGGTAGAAGGCATGTACATTAGCCAGAGCCGTTGCTTTAATTGCGGCTCCTCCAATCCCTCCAAAGCCTTGCTTTGGTTTGATTGCAACAGTTTGATCTTGAATCCACAAACCATTACCAATTGAATTGACTGAATTGACAAAAGAAAGCGGAAATTGATTCAAGATTGCGGCCACTTGATCAAAGTGAACCAGATCAAAATAAGGAGGTAATTTTACTCCTAGTGGTTTGTTTACAAAACTAAACACTTCTGTCAAAATCTCGTGCATGAGTTCAAAATCATAGGCTGTCTGGGGTTTGCCGACTACATTTGGGCAGGACAGGTTTAATTCGATCAAGCCATTGAATGAAGCATCTTGTACTTTATGCAAAACTTGGTAGATTTCCTCTTTAGAAAGGCCCGTTACCGACAAGAAAAGATCTGAACGATCTAACTCAGAAAGATAGTCTAGATAATAATCAATCCCTAAATTCGGTAAGCCCATCGAATTGATTGAACCGTGAAGATTCCCCACATAGCGTGGCTCAGGATTGCCCTTTCTCGCTTGACTAGTAGCTGTTTTGGTAACAAAAGTAGCAGCTTGAGAGTCTAAAATTTCATTTAGCTCTTCTCTTGTTTGGCAATGAACCCCGGCGGCATTCATTAAACAGGATTTAAAATGTTGATTGGCAATTTGGGTCGTAAGCGTCATTTCATACTTCCTTTCATAAGTTGAATTCGCTTAGTTTTAACCAAAAAAGAGGTCAGTAACGAAAAACCGTTACTGACCTCTTGCGCACATAAAAGGATATCCCATTAGAGAGAGTTTCTCCAATGAACTATTCAAATAAATCTTTCATGTATCTCGTACACGGTTAAAGACTAATAAAATTTTTCCTTATTATAGCCCGACCATTCAAAAAAATCAAGACTTTATTAAAAATAATCGACTCTTTGTTAAACGTAAATGATAATGTCTCAAGAGAACACAAATCAAAATGTCCCATTTCTGAGTTATACTTCTTTCAGGGGTAGTTAGATGAAAGTTTGATTAACAATGTTCGAGCAAAGAAAATATGCTGTCATTCAATCGGTTGCACAGGGCCGAAAATCAAAAGCCAAAGACCAAGTGGAGCTCGGTTTATCGCGCCGCTCAATAAACGACGATTAACTGTCTATAAAACCTATGTTAAATTAGGCTTTCAACATGGAAAAGTTAATCACTCCCCAATTAATAAAATAAGTCAAACAATTGAAAAAAGATTATCCATTTGTACCAAACTGTCTATGAAGGGTTCAATTTTAAACACTTCTGTGAAAAATTAAAGGCGTGTGAACAGATTCAAATTTTCGAATCGACTCTTCCAAATATCATGAAAAACATCAGACAGTGTCTCCTAAAGCGCGAAGACAAACACGTCGTCAACTAAGACAAGCTCTCGAACAAAAAATTGAAGCCAAAGGAACATTCTCTCAACGGGATAAGGCGCTCTCTCAAACGGTAATTACTCTTTCTCCTGAAAAGGCTCACCTGGTATGTCCACGTAAAAAATATGCTGGCGATCCCCTTCAAATGGATGCTTCACAACACCAGTGGTTTGAAGGAGATACTTCCTATTATCATCTTCACACTACTATTGATGACGCGATGGGAAGGGGTGTTGGAGCTTCGTTTGATACGCAAGAAACCCTCAATGGCTATTCTGAAGTTACTCAACAATTTCTTACAAAATATGGCATACCTTATGAAATTTTGACAGATAATCGATCGTTTTTCGATCAAAGAGGGACACAACGCAAAGAGGCCTCTTTGTCCGAAGTTATCGAACAAAAGGCCTCCACTCAATTTGGATATGCGTGTCAGACGCATGGTATTCAATTAAGTTCCACTTCAATTCTGCAAACCAAAGGACCTATTGAGCGACTCTTCGGTATGTTTCAAGACCGTCTTTTCAATGAGATGAAGCTTGCAAATATCCAAACCATTCAAGAAGCCAATTGCTATCTCCCATCCATTTAGAGACGTTTAATAATCAAATTGCCCTCTCAATTAAGCCTAGCATAACCGCCTTTGAAAGACTAGCTAAGGGTATGAATTTAGATCCTATTCTCGCACGCTTTAATTGGTGTCGTATTCAAGCTAAGCATGCCATTCAGTATCAAAAGCATCGTTATCGTCTCATTGATCAGCAAGCTAAGCCCGTCTATTTGAATAAAAAGACAAAAGTGTTGGTGATTGAAAGCCGTAAACAAGAATTGTTTGCCTCTTACAAAGATCAACTCTATGCATTGGAAGAAATTCATCGGCATAAGTCGGTCAGTGAAAATCTATAAGAGCAAGCGATAATTGAACAAGCTAAACCTTCTATCCCACCTCTGTCTCATCCGTAGAAAGCAGCTTCCTATCAACCGTATTGATATAAAATGAAGACAAGAAGAGGCAACCAAGCAAAGCCCGGTAGGACTTTCGATCAATTCTTACTTGTACCCAAATTAATCAAATTTCGGGACATAATCGCTTGGGGTTGACAGTCTTTCTTCAAGAAAAATAATCTAATCTTTCATTTTATAGTGATTAGATGTAAAATTTAATATTGAACTTATCTATTTAGTAACTAAAGGAATGTGATCTTTTGAAATATTTAATTTCTTATCAACAATCAAAATCTTTATTAAACCCACTTTGGATAGATGTCAGAAGTCCTAAGGAATTTGCTCAAGGCCACCTTCCAAATGCTATCAATCTTCCTGTTATGGATGATTCAACCCGCCATGAGGTTGGAACACTTTATAGCCAAGGACAGATTGACCAGGCTAAACAAGTTGGTATTAATTTTATGAGTGGTATTTTACCGACCTTTTTTCAACATATTATAACAGCTAGTCATGGCCATACATTAATTTTCTATTGTAAAAGTGGTGGCTTTCGCTCTTCTTCAATTGTTGGTTTATTAGATGGACTCGGTTTGACTGTCTATCAATTAGCTGGAGGGTACCAAGCTTATCGCCAACGTGTATTAGATCAACTCGAAGTACTACCTCATCACTTTCAATTCGTATCTTTAGACGGTATGACTGGAACGGGCAAAACCTTGATTTTAAAACACATCGAAGCAATGGGTGGCCAAGTATTAGACTTAGAAGGTTTAGCGAATCATAGAGGGTCGCATTTTGGTCAGATTGGATTGGGTCAACAACCTAGCCAAGCTAATTACGAGGCAGCCCTAATTAACAAACTTGAATCATTCCAACCAGGCATTGTTTTTATTGAAGGAGAAAGTGCTAGCATTGGTAAGGTGCACACCCCCCACACCCTTTATCAAGCATATAAACAATCCCCCCATCAAGTCTACATTGATTCACCAATAGATTTACGAATTGAACGAATCGAAGATGAATATATTAATGCTTCTGATCAAAAAAATTTAGCAGAGATTAAAGAAAGCTTGAACAGAATGGATAAGATGAACCCGCAACGCAAGGCTATGCATATAGAATCCCTTAATCAAGGTGACTATGCATCCGTCATTAAAGATCTCATCCTTTCATACTATGATCAACACTACACACTTAAAAATAAAAATTTTGAATATCAGATCATTAATTATTCTTCGCTGGATACTGCGCGTGCTTTAATCGACCTTTACGACGTTTTATAGTGAAAAAGCAGCGACCTTTTTGTCGCTGCTTTTGTTTTAGTCTACTTCCATATTAAAGCAAACTCAATTGCTATTTGAGCAATGAAAGCCTTAGAATCTAAGGCAAGATGATCGGATAAAGAACGGGCTGTCCCAAGCTTCTTCACTCAAATGATCGGCAGCATAAAAGAAGTGACACACTTCAACTGATCGCAATTGAGCCCAGGCGGCTACGGCTGAACATTCCATATCGACACAGATACAGCCTTGCTCTTTTCGTTTTTTATACCGATCAATTGTTTCTCTGAAAATAGCATCCGTTGTCCAGGCCTTACCAATACGCGATGAAACCCCTTTTTGATTGAGGCATGATTGAAAATCTTCTAAGCTCCTTTTATTTACATCTAATTCATAGCTTGGTTTAAGATAGTGGAAAGAGGTTCCTTCATCTCGCACCGCTCGATTTGGAATAATAATTGATAACTCTTCAATACTAGGGTCTAGCACACCACAGGTTCCAAATAAAACGAGACGTTTCATCCCCATTGCCCATAGGTGCTCCAGGACGCCTACACAAGCCGGACTTCCTACTTGAGAATTGAAAGCAGCAATCGTTTGTTTTCCAATTTGTAGCTGATAAATAGGAATCTCGCCCTGAGCAGTAGAAGTGGAAGCAATCGCTTCATGTGGATAATCACTGATCATTCTTTGGAAAGTTAAGCAGGAAAAGCAAGAAACTACTGTGTCTGGAAAATTTACTACTTTCTCTGTGACTTCTTTAGGGTTAATAATGGCTTGGGGATTATGATCCCATTCATGTAAAGGTAAGTGGCTATTCATATCCTTCCTCTCATTTTTTTCTATCCTACTAAATACTCTAGTTGTTAACAAGAGAAAGACAATTTTTATTATGCTTAGTGAGGGAAGATAATAATTACTACCTTTCATGATTCTTACATGATCCATCAATAATGCCTTAAGATACGTTGATTAATATCTGAACTTGAGGGTCACTCCTTCATTAAAAATGCGATGTCCAGTAAAATAGTCCGCTTCTCGAACTAATGAATTTTAATTTTTCCCACTCTTCAACTTGTCTTTGAGAATGTTTTAATTCATAAACTTGCAGTTGTTTCATACTTAAGAAATCTTGATAAGCAAACTGTTTTTTGTCAAAACATTCATTAGTACGGACAAAGCTGTGCCATGACTAGCAACAATGATACTAGCTTGTGATTGCTCTGTTATTTCCTTAAAACAAGATACGACTCGATGAGATACTTCATGTAATGACTCACTATTCGACAACTTATAATTAAAATTATCCCATTGGTTTTGCGCAATTGTAGAAAACTCTTCCCCCTTCCCCAATCCTACGCTCTCGTAAATCTTTCTGCTAAATAAATTTTAAATTTAATCGTTCAGCTGTAGGTTCAATGGTTTGTTTGACATGAAGATATGGACTCTCATAAATAGCACTGATTTCTTTATCTTCAAAAAATTGCCAACTCCTCAATCAATTTTTTCTTCAACCGTTAAAGGCACTTATCCGTTTTTAACAGTAAGGTCTCGCATTGAATGTCTAATTAAATAGAACCTCCTCAGATTTCATTAATCCTTTCGATTTAACCAATTCATTAAGACATTAATGTATTTTTCCGTTTCATCAATGTAACACATATGTCGACTATACTGGAACAACTCCCATTCAGCATTGGGTAGATTATCATACAAAGTTTTAGCAATGTATGGAGAAGAAAGATCCATAGCCCCACTGATCACTAAGGATGGTTGTACGATTTCCCTTAAGTGCTCCGTATATTCAAAGCCAGACAAAGTCCCAGTCGGCGTAAATTCATTAGGCCCCCAACCCACTAGATAAGCTTCTGAACCAGCTGCCTTTTCTCTTTTTAGGCAAGCAGGTGAATCTTCAGTGACTGGACCACAACAATATCTTTCCATAAAGACATTAAGTGCTTCAAGGTATTCCGGTGATTGGTAATTGCCGCTTTCTTCAGCCATTAATATCGCTTGACGATAGACTTCTGGCATTAGATTCACTCGGCGCATCCCTTCTTGGCGCCAAAGCTTAGCGGATGAAAGCGTTGATGAAAAGATATAAGATTTTATCCCCTCTGGTTGTTCTTCAATCTGATATATTTGCTGCAGCATCCCACCCCAAGATTGTCCTAAAATATGAACTTGGTCTAATTTTAAATAATTTCTTAAAGCAATTAATTCTTCTTTCCATACCTGTGCGGTAAATAATTCAGGATGCCCTTCAACCATCGATAAACCACAACCAATTTGATCATACATAACCAATGGGCGATCATCCAATTCAGCAAGTGGGTCTAAAACTTCCAAGTAATTGTGAGTAGATCCCGGCCCCCCATGGAGTAAGAGTAGAGGGGGTTTGCTACCTGCTTGATTTACAACGCGGTAATAGGTTTCATGCCCTTTGAAAGGCATCTTTCCTTCAATAATCTTCATAATCTTGCCTCCTTTTATTGTTCTCTTTCTATTATTACCTAAATAAACTGTCCCTGCCACTTTCGTTTCACTCTTTTTAGCGCAAGGTTAATAAATGATGATAAAATAATAATAATAATTCGTTTAGGGGGATATAAAATGGATAAGATTGAGCATTTTATCGAAATGGAAACAAACTATTTAGCCGTTGACCAATCTGTTAATCAATTAATGGAACAACTCGATGCGTTCCAAGGCCAAATCGGAAAAATAGCAAAACTCATCGATTATTATGGTAGTCAAGAATGGTATGAGCATCTTGAAATGGAAAAAAGAGAATTGTTACCGAGTGATTCTACACGAGCTATTCTCGGCGAAGATTATGCTTATGAAACATTGGGAAATCTCAGACAATGCGCGCTTCAAATGTTAGAAATCAGTACGGAGATTTTTAAAATTTATTAAACTCTTAAAGCACAAACAAAAAAAGCCCACCAACAAAGCTGGTGGGTCTAAATTATATTATAGTTTTACAATATTTGCAGCTTGGTCGCCACGATCGCCTGAAACAATATCGTAAGACACTGCTTGGCCTTCATCTAATGTTTTGAAGCCGTCTCCAGAAATAGCTGAGAAATGTGCGAAAACATCTTTCCCATCTTGTCCTTCGATAAAACCAAAACCTTTATCGGCATTAAACCATTTCACTGTACCTGTATTCATATATAAATCCTCCTGTGTGCGTCTTAAGCACTTTGTATTGCAATAACTAAATAATTAAAAAGAAGATTTACATTTGTTGAATGGAAATGACTTAATTAACTTATTTCTTTACTACTCACCTAGTATAGTCCAAAATTATTGATCTGTCAAACTTTATTTGAAAGTAAATGATGCTTTCATAAATTAAGAGCTAGAAAGTCAAGTGGCTGTAAGCCAATTGAAATGATACAAATTATTAAATAACTGTTTTAACATCCTATATATTATTACTCGATGAAATGTTTCAGCTGAAAACACTTAAATGATTGTCGAATTTTACTCCCTTGTTCATTTAATAGTCACGTCTTCTCATAATCTTCATACTTATAATTAAGGAAGCAAAATAAGTAAAACTCATGACTAGTATGGAAGTAAAGAGTTGGCTCCATTTATTTGAAAAGAAGTTTTTCAAAATCCTGTATAAATCTGTTGAAATTATCTTTTCACTGAATAAAAAGAGAACCACTCCAACAATACAAAGGACTAAAAAGCTAAAGATTATTAATAGTGTCCCTTCTGAGCCAAATTTTAATTGAATAGGTAACAGTATCAAAACCAGGATTGAGCTAACAGCCAAAATCATTAGTATCGTCAAAAGATTGTCTATAAAATTGAAAGTTTGTGGACTTTGAAAATAAGCGACGAGTGAAGTCAAATAAACTTCAAAAACTAATAAACCTATTAACCCTATGATTAAGGAAAAGTATTTTGAATATACGTAATCTTCGCGCGAATATGGTAGGGTCAAAAGCATTGGCATCCCATTTTCCCTCTCATCATAAGTCATGGGTGACAGTATCAAAGATAAGATTGAAACTGAAATAACACTCATCAAAGCCAGGTCACCAGATTTAATATACAAGATAATGAAAATCATTATTATTGGTAAAAAAATATGTAACTTGGTCTTGCGAATTAATAGCCAATCTTTATATAGCAAACCTTTTATAAGCCACCACCTCCTTTTATTAATTTTACATCGCTTTACACTGATTAATTATTCGTGGAGAACATCAAAAAGGGGCATTGATTTTCTAAGCTGAATTTTAATATGAATGACTTAAGTGAACGTTTAATCTTGATCAATGACATTTCTATATTTGCCTTCATAATTTAATACTCCCGCTTTTGCATGATTCTGTTACTTATATAATAGGATATGCCCATCATTCCTGCTATCACTAGTATAAATAAAAAGAAAACATTCCAATCATTTGCTAAGAAACTTTGCAAGAACTGTATTTGATCCAATGAAATTAACTTAAACTCCTTAATAAGATAAAGAACTCCCATTATTCCTCCAAATAATAAGCCACCTACTACCATCATGGCAATCATTGCTTTTTTAACACCATATTTTAAATAAATGGGAAGCAAAATCCAACACATAGCAGAAGATACCACTAAAGTACTCAATATTTCAAGAAAGTTGTCAGTAAAAGAAAATTCTTCAATATTTTTGAAGGTAGCCATACTGGTGATTAAACCCACTTCAAAAATCAATAAAGTAACGATGGTTATAACTGCAAACAAATATTTTGAACGCACATAGTCTTGCCGTGTATACGGTAGCGATAAAAGCATGGGCATGCCATTATCATACTCATCGTAAGAAATAGTCGAAATAATGGAGAATAGACCTACCATCGAGGTGTAAGTCATAAAAAATAATTTATCGTCCCCACTATAAAGCACAATGATTCCTACCACTACTGGTATCAGAAATTGCAGACCCATCTTACGAATTAGTAGCCAATCTTTATAAAGCAATCCTTTCATTTGCGACCACCTACCATTAATTTAATTAAATCATCCACCGAAGCTTTTTCGATAATTACTTGTGGATAATTTTCCAAATAAAACTGTCTTTGATTGGTTAAGCAGCAATAACCATAATTTGTCTGATCAATCTTAATGATATGCGATTGATCGATCTGATCCAGTTCTTCTTGACGAAGCTTTAAAATACCATAGCTAGATAAAAGTTGATCCATTTCCTCGTACATAACTATTTTACCTTGATCGATAAGGTAGAAATCATCGCAAATCCCTTCCAAATCTGTGGCAATATGGGAAGAAATTAAAATGCTCGTTTGCGGAGACTCGTCTAAGTATTCACGCAAAATATCTAATATTTCTTCACGCGCCACTACATCCAACCCTGAGGTCGGCTCATCCATTATTAAAAATTGAGCTTTATGCGAAATGGCCGTAATTACTTTCAGTTTTGCCTGCATACCTGTCGAAAATTTTTCAAACTTTTTATCCCACGTTAAGCCTTGCTGGTCTACAAAATGTCTAAACATGGCCTCATCAAAGTTTCGATAGCTACGCTTTAAGATAGCTAAAACATCTTTACAATTCATCACTCGACTAAAATTGGAATCCGACAAAACGACCCCCAACTTCTCCTTGTCATGACCAGATAACTGATTAACCGGACGCCCAAAAAGTTCAACTTCCCCTTGATCAGGAAAGATCAAACCAAGAATCGCCTTAATCGTCGTTGTCTTGCCAGATCCGTTCCTACCCAAAAAGCCAGTTACCATTCCTTCTTTAACTTGCAAACTGCAATCGAGCTGAAAAGAACCGTAATTTTTCTTTAAATGATTAACTTTTAACATCCCAATCCCCCATTAATAAATCAAATATGGACTGCATTTCATCTTTACTTAAGTGAAAAAGTTGTGCTTTCTCAATTGCTTGAGCCATTATAGCTTCCACTTGCATCAACTGTTCATTACGTAAAAGTTCTTGATTGGCTTCTAAAACATAGGAGCCCTTACCATGAACTGTCTCAATAAACCCTTCTCTCTCCAATTGGTCATAAGCTTTTTTGACCGTTAGCGCACTGATCTTCAATTCCTTAGAAAGGGATCTCACGGAAGGAAGCGCACTTGCAGTCGGTATTTCTCCTGCTAGAATCATTGCAGTTATCTGGTCTACAATTTGTTCATAAAGAGGAGTCATACTTGTATTATCGATAATTATTTGCATGCATTTTGCCCCTTTCGTAAACAGTGTATAACAGTATATAACACTTGTCAATCCTTTTATAAAAAACACAAAAAAACCCACCAGCAAAGCTGGTGGGTTTAAATTATATTAAAGTTTTACAATGTTTGCGGCTTGGTCGCCACGATCGCCTGAAACAACATCGTAAGACACTGCTTGGCCTTCATCTAATGTTTTGAAGCCGTCTCCAGAAATAGCTGAGAAATGTGCGAAAACATCTTTCCCATCTTGTCCTTCGATAAAACCAAAACCTTTATCGGCATTAAACCATTTCACTGTACCTGTATTCATATATAAATCCTCCTGTGTGCGTCTTAAGCACTTTGTATTGCAATAACTAAATAATTAAAAAGAAGATTTACATTTGTTGAATGGAAATGACTTAATTAACTTATTTCTTTACTACTCACCTAGTATAGTCCAAAATTATTGATCTGTCAAACTTTATTTGAAAGTAAATAATGCTTTCATAAATTAAGAGCTAGAAAGTCAAGTGGCTGTACTAAATGTTCTATTTTTTAAGTTCTAAGTGGACAATACGAGTGATTTCCTTAAACCCTAACTTTTTATAAAGATTAAATGCAGTTTGGTTATCTGCTTCAACTGTTAAGTGGAAAGGCTTATGATTTGATTGAATCAAATCATTAATTGTTTGCTTCATTAGGTAAGTGGCAATTCCCTGCCCTTGAAAATTTGGGTCCACTGCAACACCAAATAAATAATTGACATCTGAGCTTTGGTCAGCAGAAATGGATGCAACTACATTCCCTTGGCATAGGGCTACATAGATGGGGCTTTCTTGGTTTGCTACTGTTTCTCTAGCATATCGTAGGCTCAGCTCATAATCATCCTCAAAGCTTTCGGATTGAAAGCGAGCAATTTCCTCTACATGTTCCTCAGAAGCAATCAGAACTTTAATATCAAAACGTTCTTCAACTGAGTAAGGACTTGTCCCATAAGCCATTAATACTTCCTCATCTGTTAACAATAAGTTTAAAGAGACTAAAAATTTTGGATTTTCATCTATAAATATGCGTTCCGTTTTAAAAGTAAGAGATTTAATTCCATAAGAAGCAGTTTCTGATTGAAAGTTTTCGTAAAGTTTAGATGCTATGCCCTTGCGTCGATAGTTTGGATCGACAATTATTGAAAGTTCCGCTTCAGCATCATCGGCATAAACTGCTAATAAACCTATCATTTTCCGATCTTTATAGGCCGTAAAAAAACTAGGCATTGATCGATCAAAATTGTATCGATTAAATAGATACGGATCAGAAAAGGTTCGATCCACTTGATGTTTGTGTGTTAAGAGATCTTTTGCTGCTTGTATGTCGTTATTAGATAGATTTTGTTTACTTTGATAATGAATATTCATCTTACACACCCTTTTTAGCTAAGAATTAAATTTATTGCTTGATAATTTTAAGCTGAATAATCTGATTTAATGTTATAGATTTATATATCAATCTTTCTTCTATATTACATTAAAGTGAAAGTTGTTGCTATTTGATAACTAGTATAGCATATTATAAATAACAAATCATTTGAGAGGTGGTCACTATGAAGAATAAATTTTTTATTAAAGTCCTCTGTTTAACATTAGGAATTATGACAGTAACCCTTGAGGCCAGTGCTGAAAATAAAGAAAAAGAGAGAATTCCTGCAAAAATTCAATCCAGTTTGAAACTAGAAAAAAAAGAAACTGCTAAAGCAGGGGCGATGACCGAACAATTAATCAAGGATGGCAATTCAAAAGTCACAGAGTATGATAAGAAGAACAAAGACTATCAAAATCAAGAAGCCATCATTCCAAAAAACTATTTAGACGTTATGCATACCGAGGGGAAAGTTTTAGGAAAAACCCCCAATACCATCGAATCAAATGGGATCGTCGTCGAATATATTCCTTTAGAAGATAATACAGGCAGTAAAGATGACTTTGACCAAGTGAATGATGTATTAGGGATAGATGGTGTTCCTCAAGTTGGAATGAATGGTATCCGTACCTTTTTTGGTCATTATTATGACCATATTAATACAGGAGCTTTTGCTCCCTTTGCTAGCAACAATTATTTTGAACCGGGTAATGAATTTATTGTTACAGATAAGGACGGAATATCCAAAGGCTATGAAATCACAGCAATCATTCCCATTCAAACCGACTTCCAATATAACTATTTCTATAATGAAGATTCTATTCCCTTCCTTGCCTATTACGGAAATGGCGATGACATGGCTGCCTTTATGACTTGTCGTTGGGATAAAGCTATTGGCCAAATGGATTTTGCTATAGCTTATCGCATTTGGTAGATATCAACCTTCAAATTAACTCTAATTAATTTTGACCTTCCTTTTGGAAGGTTTTTTCTAATAAAAAGAGCCTTTCACCATTCAATCCTAGTTAAAAACTTAAATTAAATGAGTAGAAGACTCTAATTGGAAATTTATTTAAATTCGCTTTTATTTTAGTAAAGTCGATGCCTGCAAATAAGAATTGGTGTATCGCTCAAGTAAATGGTTGATATATTTAATGACATCTTTTGGTTCGATTTTTCCTTGTGGATAGACCTCTAAGCTGCTTAAAAATCATCTTTTTCCTGCTGATTGGCTTGTTTTTTAAAATAAGCCCATCCATGAAGCAAGGCATTTACGCTTTGCTTTTGGTTTTCTGGCATTTTTCGGCAATATCTTTTTTCCACGAACATATTCGAGGTCAACATGATCATTTTTAAGGTGCTCTTTAATCTCTAAGTAAATATTTTGTAATTTAGAAAGAACTAAATACTTATTTCTTCTCCAAAGAGATTGACTTTCTTTTTTTGAAATTTTGACCCACCATATTTGTTCCCTTTCTACTCATTGATTTTGGCTGTTTAGATCCTTTGGGAAGATGCTATTTTTATTCCTAACAAACCGATAGATAGACGATACTACTAAGATAGCTAAACCAGCTAATAAGACAGCTTTAATACTTGTTACTAATTCCGAACTATGTACACCTTCTTCATAATTACTATAAATGCCATAGAAAGCCCAAGCTATTGAGATAGGAAAGAAAGCATTCTTATACATAAAGACATAGCCTACAACAAAAACAATGGCAATAATAATAACCACCAATGACCACACTGAATCTGAGATACCAAAGCCATCCCAGCCTATTTTGACTAAGAAAATAGAGATGTTTAAAAAAGTTGCGATTAAAACCCAAGCAGCATAGAGTGTAAAAGCGTAAGCTGGTAAATTATAAGAAATGTTTTTACTATTATAATTAATTTTTTCAATCAGTTTCATTAATGCTAAGAGTAATATAAAAATCATCACAACAGAAAGACCTATCAATTCGTATGAAAAACTAAAGATCCAACCCATATTAAAAAGACAGGAAACGATAAATAAAGGAGAAATCAGTGAAATAGTATGCATAATTTTTTTATCATCACGCTTAAAGGCTAAATAAGTCAGCGTGATTAACACTAAGGTGTAAATCACACCCCATATACTAAAAGCAAAACCAGCGGGAGTAATCAGTGTTGTATATTTAGCAGATACTTCTTGCTGGCTCATATCATTAATTAAACCTGATCCCCCCAAATAATTGACAAATATGGTAAGAAAAAAAGAGATGAAATCAGCTATTATCCAAAAATTTGTTCTATTAACAGCTTGACTCTTTGTTTGTTCTAACATATTTATCATTCCTTTTTACATTTTAAACTAACGACCTTTAGGTACCCCTCAACTCAATTCAAAAAAACGTTTCCATTTTGATTATAACATCTTTACTTATTAATAATATGTTCTGCATGTTTGTCCATTAAATAAATTTTAAAACAAATCACAGCCACGATATTCATAGAACTTATCAACTACACGAAAATAAAAACAATGATTTTTGCCGTCTAAACTTTTTGCTCGAGGTAAGATAAAAAATGTTATCTCATCTCTTTGCATCATCTTAATAATGCTGTCGATTACACAATAAAGAGGCAAACCTACAGCTGAATATCTCATATAATCTTCTTCTAATTGTCGATAGGCCAAATCAAAAAAATTAATTTCCAGCGCTTGTTCTTCCTTCAACATCGAATCACCTCTTCAACATTATAGAACGTACGTTCGTTTTTTTCAAGAGGTTTTAACTTTTAGCATTTTTTATCTTTATTAAAGTCCTTTGCAATAAAATAGCAAACTCTCTTAACTCCAGCGATGAGCCATAAGAGTTTGCTCAAACTGATCTGCATATGACTGATAAGCTAGACGCTAAGCATTAAGGCTATTCTAATGTTTAAGGACGCTCTTGGGTCGGTAACATCAACTCCTAATAATTCTTGACATTTCTCAATACGATATTTGACGGTATTTCGATGAACAAATAGTATATTGGCAGTTAACGTTGTCTCACACTGATTATCTAAGTATACCTTAAGGGTTTCACGTAATTCTTTTAAATTATTTGTTTGAGGATACGCTAACTCTTTTAGTACTGATTCGCAAAAATAATTAATATCTTTACTGTCGATATCGTGAAAAAGATGTTGAACTCCCGAATTGTTATAATAGCTAATAGTCTCTTTATTATAATCTGTCAATCGAGCTTTAAATGCTAAGGACGCTTGGTCAATCGACCTGGATACTTGATCAATTGAGCTGACTGATTCGCCGACGCTAAAAATCATGTCAATATTAACCAGTTTTAACAAATCATCATGACACTGCATTAATTTCTCATCCAGATTACCGACATGATTTTGTAAGATTAGATAGAGATGGGCATTAGCGTCTGTTTGAAATAAAAACATATCCTTAAAATATTCTTGACCATAAATTTTTAGAAAATCTAAAATTAACGCATATTTTTCATAGAGTTTAACTGTTTTTAATTTAGGTTCCAGTGCACTTGAAACATTTACTTCAACAGCCAAGTAATAGTTGGAGTCAACATATTTAATTTCTTCAATCGTTTTATAAAGAATCCCTTTATTTAAGGTATCTCCTCCCATAGTCTCTAACATAAAACTAGAGGAAGTGTGTAAATAGCTGGAAAAAACTTTTTCCGTTTTATAAAGAATATAGGAAAGAACTAATTTGGCTTGATCAATCGTAAAGGCAGATATGGGGTAGGTCATATTCTCTGGGTTTAGTATGAGCAAGTAATGGGGAAAGTATTTAAATACAAAGACACTGCTGGCAGAGATTAGAAGTGTCTGGTCATTTTCATCTTTCATTTTAAAATAATCATTAGGGACTTGTTTTTGTTTAAATCGCTTTTGAAACTGCTCCTGCAACGATTGGATAAGAAGTGGTTTTTTAGTGAAATGATGCGAATAACTCACCACTTTTTTTATTGGGCTCAAGAGAATAATCGGACATTTAATGATTTTACTGAATTCATTGATTACTTTATCAATGGAAGTATTGTTAAGTAAAAGGTCTGAGAATTGCTTTTGAATACTTAGCGCAAACTCAATTTCTTCTTTTCGTTGATTCCAGATATAATTTGAAATTTGATGGAGTAAGCGTCCGAGTGGATATTTATCAGGTATATTAATAATAGGAAAGTTGCGCTGATTGGCATAATCAATCACTTTGGGATGGAGTTCTCCATTAAGAAAACGTCCTGATTTAATGGCTAAACCTACTCCTTTAGCACGAATTAATGAATCGATAAAGGGAATCATCTGCAACTGATCATCTTTAAAAATCATTCCGGTTGTAAGAATTAACGTCTCCGGACTGATATAAAACTCAACATCGGGTGTTTCAGTTATTTCGACGTTACTAACTTCTTGGTGTTCAATTGTTTTTCTATCTGTTAATAATTTAATCTCCGAGAGGTAGTCGATTGTTAATAATTTTTCTACGGATACCACACAAACCATCTCCTTAGTAAACTCATTATACCAAGAGATTTAATTCCTTCCTACTTTTACAAGCCATCTTTTATAGGATATAAAACAACTTAGACTGAGACTAACCAAAATAACAATTTCTTGCTTGAGCAATTTTATAACTGATTTTCATCTTCCTTTTTTAAAAGACTTGACGCTTATCACTTTCTTCAATATAAAAAATAGTCTAGCAATTGATAGATTGTTAGACTATTTTTAAATTTATTAATTATCTTGTTTTTTCTAAGCTTATGTGGTTTATTCAGCAAAAGCGCCTTTATTACCATACTGATTAAAATGAACAGTATCTGACTCAAGGTAATCGATAATATGTTTTGGAATATCAATCCCTTTTTCAAGATTACGTTCTGTGCTTAAAACCGCTAATTCTCCAGGATAGTAGACCTGATCGAAGCCATCAGCTGGTTTGATAGCATGCAACTCCTCTACCATTTGTTCAATATTGGAAGTAAATTGATCCAAGCTAGTAAAGCGTGCTGGGTCGACCGCGATATAAACGTGTCCTAAGTCTCTGCCCTTGTCTAAATCATTATACATTGAAGAGACACTCTTACCAAAAGGTAAGCCAAAGAGCATACCCGAAAGAATATCAACAATCATCATTAAACCATATCCCTTGGGACCCGCAATTGGTAAAAGACCTGCTACTTTATGTGGATCGGTGGTCGAATTACCTTCAGCATCAACTGCCCAGGTATCCGGAATTGACTCGCCCTTTGAACGCGCATCCAAGACTTTGCCCCAAGCTTGAACAGTGGTTGCCATATCAAAGAAGATTGGACGACCCTCCTTGCGAGGTGCACCAAAAGCAATCGGATTGGTTCCAAAATAATTTTCAGACCCTCCAAAAGGCACTACCATAGGATCAGATTGTGTCATCGACAGGCTAACATAACCAGCTTCTGCCAACTTCTCAACATAGTAAGCTAACATACCTGTATGACTAACATGGGTGACTCCTACCATGGCAATTCCATTTTCTTTTACTAATTCGATGACTTTTTCTAAAGCAAGATTAGCAATATAATGTCCTTGACCATTGTCACCATCAAAAGTAGCTGTCGCAGGACCTGTTTTTGTATAAGTAATCTTCGGTTCTTTGGTCACGCCCCCCTTGGCAATGCGTTCAGCATAATATGCAACACGAACAGCTCCGTGAGAATGAATATCAGATAAATCAGCATAAGTTAAGTGTTTAGCCGTTTCTAAAGCCGAATCTTCTGGTAGTCCTGCTGCCATTAACTTCTTTTTTATTAAGTCTTGTAGACGACTGGCTTGAATTTTTACTGTTTCATTTTTATCTGTCATTTTATCCTCCTATAGTTTAGGGTTGCGGTTAGCATCTTTAGAATAAACATAAGATAAAGGTTCGTCACGTCCAACAGCATAAGCACATTGTAAAGAATATCTTCCCATAAAGATGTAGTCACCTTTTTCGACCGGGAACCACTTATTATCAAGGTTATACATTCCTTGACCAGAAAGTAGATAAGCACCATGTTCTTGATAGTGGGTTTCGATATATCCATGACTAGCTCCTGGTTGGAATTCAAGAATATGAATATTCATATCAAAGCCAAAATCATCTGTTGGCAAGAAGTTCCATAAGAGGACGTCTTTCATACCTTCATACTCAATTGGTTGTAAATCAGCTTTATTACCCACCACTTTATGCGCTTCATGACCTTCAATAGCATCATAACGTCGTTGGTACAAGAAAACTTCTGTTATCTCTTTTTGAGCATTTTCTAGATACATTAATTGATCTACTGGGAAGAAAGCATAGCCACCATCTGTTAATAGGTGTTCTTCTTTACCATCACTTACTTTTAATTTGCCTGAGATAACATAAGCAAATGTTTCAAGCCCTTCTCCACCAAAACCACGTTCGTTCTTACCGCCTTCTTGGAACTCTGCAATATAATCATTAAAGCTAGCGCCAAGAGCAGGTGAGCCTAAAATTGAAATCAAAACATTTTCAAATCCTGGAATCTGATTATTCACTAAACCATCATGCGGTAAAATTGCATATAAGTCTTTCTCAACCACAGCACGGCTTTCTAATAAACCCTCTCTATAACCTGTTTTATTGTTTTTATATCCCATTTAAACCTCTCCTTTTAAAAGTTTGTTTTTTAGTATTAGTTGTAAGTAAAATTGTGCTCCCAAGAGCATATCATTACCTGAAGTGTGCCCATACGATTGGATTGCACGAATTGATTGACTTAACTGATCAGTTGCTTGATTCTCTATCGCCTCAATCAATTTCAGCCATATCGGATTGACTTGTCTTGCTAAAGCAGCATGATAATAGGCTTGACTAACTTTAGTTGTTGCTTTTACTTTCAGCGCTTGCTGGATGAGATTAGATAATATTACACAGGTTTGTTCAAACGAAGCAATTGGACCTCGGCGACTTAAGAGACTCTGTTCCATAACTAGCATTCCTTGTAAAAAGTCATCTCCCGAAGGAGTTAGTCCAAGCCCTTTACCAAAAAGAAATTGGACTAAATCTGACATTTTAGCTGGATCAGTCAATAAATCATTTTGTAGATCGCCAAGCAATTTGTTTTGATAGTAATTTTGCAGTGTAGCTAACTTATTAAAAGCCGATTGCTGATAAACTTTGGCTTTTCTCAGGCTATCAATAAGCTGTTTTAAATCTTTAACGGTTAGCTTTAAAGAATAAGCGGGTAAACAACAAGAATATCTTTGATAGTCGACTAGATCAATTTTTAGGGGTAAAGGGCGCGTATAGACAATCCATGAATGGTTACGCTGTCGAATTTGTTCACCCGGCTTCAGACAGCGCATCAACTGATTAAACACTTGCTTGTTTTCTAACTGAACGCCTATTACAGAAGCCTTTTCTTGATTAACTGCTGAAAGATAAATCAGTTGTTGTGAACCCTCTGTCTTTCTTATGACTAAATTAATCCCATGTTCAAAGACAGAGTCGACCCAATATATTTGATCTTCTAAGGGGAAAAGATAAGTCGAGATCAATAGGGCTGTTTTATCCGCTACTAGCTTATTCATCCACCTTAATTCCTAATGATTCCGCAAAAGCTACTAAAGCTTTTTCAAAGCAAGCAATCGGAGCAGTAACCGTTCCAGCACCTACTTGACCGACACCTGCTTTCTTATGTGCAATACCAGTATTAATAATTGGTTCAATTCCTGTTTCAACAACTTTACGAATATCGATTCCTAAGTTAGCTCCACGGAAATCCCAAGTTGGAATAGACCAGTTAGGGTTTTGTGCGCTGACTATTTTTGCTTGTTCATTGGAAATGCGAACTGCGTCTTCAAAACCACCTGCACCGATAAAGCGTGTCACTCCAGGGGCCGCTACAATGGCTGAACCACCTAAACCGATAGTCTCTGTAATTGCAGAGTCTCCGATATCCTTACTACCGTCTTCTTCACTATAACCAGTGAAATATAGACCCTTCGGCGTATTAACAGGTGCAGTAAACCATTGGTCACCCATGGCTGCAATACGAACACCAAAGTTTTCACCATTACGTGCCATAGTGGTAACAATACAGCCTTCTTGAATCTTACGTGCGTAGTCAACAATCGCTTTGCCAGTAGCCATCGCAATATTGAGGAAGAACTGGTCGGTATCCGCTAAGAATTGAATCACTTCCTGCTTTTGTTTAGCATCAATATCTAAGGATGTAATGATTGGAGCAATTTCTTTTAGGAATACAAGGGAAGCCGCAATATTTCTTTGGTGGAATTCATCACCCATGGTAATGGCTTTAGCAATCATAACATTGACATTAATACCACCTTCAATTTGACGTAACGCTTGTCCTAATACAGGCCCTAATACATCACGCATCCATTCAAGACGAGTAATAACTTCCTCATTGTTGGCTCCGAAACGTAATACCGTTCCGATCCCTTCGTTCATAATACAGTAACCAGTGGTACCGTCTGCTTTATTTTCAACGATAAAGACAGGGAAATTAGCAGTAGTAATTCCGCCCATAGGGCCTACTGCGCCCACATGGTGACAAGGCATGAAGGTGATTTCTCCAGCATCAATTTGTTGTTGTGCTTCTTCATGATTGGAAGCCCAGCCTTCAAATAGCATCGCTCCAATAACTGAACCTTGCATTGGACCCGTCATGTTTTCATATTTCACTGGTGGTCCAGCATGTAAAACAACTTTTTTATCCGTATTTAATTCTGGGATAACCTCTTTAGCATATTTCACATCGATTAAGTAAGGTTGCGAATCTCGCATACGACCAATTACTTTCTGGTTGGCTTCATCAATAGCCTCTGCATGTTTTTCTAGTTCATTTAAGATCTTGATTAATTTCTTATTGCCACCTGCTTTTGGTCGCCAGTTGTATTGAATAGCTTTGCCTCCAAACTTAATAATTGGATCCACAAAACTTTCGATACCAATATTTATAACACGTGGAGAAGTCATCACTAATTCTTGAACGTGTTCACTTGGACTAGGTAATTCGATCTTTTCGCCTGTATAAGCCACATGTTCTTTAGCAGCAAATTGATAGTGAACGCCCATCAATTCTAAAGCTAAACGAATCGCTTTTGCGTTAGTTGTTTCAACATAAACGCCCGCTTCTTTTAAGTTGGCTACAGCCTTATCGTAATCTTGAGGATCGTTTGGTGTTCCCGTTACAGTCGCAACAACATAAACTTCACGTTCACTATCAACCAATTTTGAGAGATTTTCTTGAATAGTAGGAATCAGAGCATTAGCCATATCTGGGTGTGAACCATATCCTAAGACAACATCTAATAAAATAACACCTGTCTTTTCATCTGCAAAAGCTTCTTCTAACTTTTCAATTCGAATACTTGGGTCAATCATTGGATGTGGTTTACCTTGTGTATAAACATCGTCTCCTAAGTCCATCACTTGGAAACCGTGCGTATTTAAGATGTAACCTTCTTCGTTTTGAATATCTCCTAGTTCTAAAGCATCTGCAATTAGCATAGCTGCTTCATTTGCTAATGTTCCACCTGAGTAGAGACCTTTTACTGTTTTATCTTTTAATTGAGATTGGATTTGGTTATCTAACCCGTCCACATATTTAGCTTTGACTTCTTCACCATTAGCTAAGTCTATTGCTATTCTAGCTGCTTCTTCTAATGTATAAGCTAAAGCTACATTACCAATATGTTCGGTTGGTTTTTCACCTAAGAAAATGGCTACTACAGGCTTAGATAGGGATTGTAATACTTTAACAACTTGATCCCTTACTTCTTTTGCAGGTGGTTTAGAAATAACACAGATGACATCTGTCAATGGGTGCTTTTCTAAAGCGATAATGGCGTCAATCATGGTACGTGCGCCAACTGCTTCCTTCAAGTCTCTACCACCAGTACCAATAGCGTGAACTACTCCACCACCTAAACGATCAATAATAGTTGTGACTTCTTGAATGCCTGTCCCTGAAGCTCCAACCACGCCAATATTTCCTGGTTTCACAACATTGGTAAAGGCCATTGGAATACTCGAAATGATTCCTGTCCCACAATCAGGCCCCATGAATAAGAGTCCTTTTTCATGCGCCTTCTCTTTTAGTCTCACTTCATCTTCCATTGAAACGTTATCTGAGAATGAGAAAACATGTAAATTATTATCAAGCGCCTTTTCTATCTCATAGGCTGCATACTCTCCTGGAATAGATACTAAGGCTAAATTAGCATCTGGTAAAGCTTCCATTGCTTCCTCCCAGTTATCAACATCTACCTTATTATCAGATTCTTTCTTAACCGTTAGGTCTGCCAGAAAATGATCGATTTCTTCTAAAACTTTGTCAAAAACTGCTTGATCTTCTGTTTCAACTACAATTGCCAAATCATTAGCACCGGCAGATTCTAATTCAGGAGTAGATAAACCGGCCCCTTTAAAGATATCCTTATTTGCATCCGTCGCCATCATAACTTGTGCTTGAGTAACACCATCAACTTTATTAATTTCTGCTGATAAAAGCATCAAGTTAATAGAGTCTTGATAATTACCTTTTTGAATTTTTGTGAATAACAAGAAAACCCCTCCCTTTGTCTACTATTATATCGTTTTCCTTCATATAATTCGATTGCTCAGTTTACAAATAAAACGCCTTCTTTTGTTCATTTCGAACAAAAATAAGGTTTCTTTCATTTTAAATTTGTAGTGGATGCGTTAAAAAGAATGTTAAAATAACCTTACAAGAATGGGCTCCATCTCCCTATTTAGAAGAAGGTGATTTAAATTCGACAAATAATTGATGTTTTTCAAACTCCTCACTATAAAATTTCAGCTACACTATATAGATCTTCACTGCCACAAAGCCAGATGTTGATTTATCTTCACGGTGGTGGACTGATTTTTGGCCAACGCGAAGACTTGCCGGGCGAATATATCGAATTACTTAACAGTAAAGGATATTCGATACTAGCTCTTGACTACTTATTAGCTCCTGAAAGTAATTTAGAGCAAATCATTAATCTTTTAAGCAAAACTCTTGAATGGTATCAAAATGCAGGTTATCAATTAGCAGGCCAAATAGATCCTTCATACAATCTATTTGGCCGGTCAGCCGGAGCTTATCTTGCCCTACAACTAGCTACAAGAAGGTCTTCTAAATGGTTGAAAACTATCATCAGCTTTTATGGCTATTACAAGTTAAATGATGCAAACTTTATCTATCCTAATCCTTACCATAATAAATTTGCGAAAGTGTCCAAAGAATTAATCGAGACTTTCATTCAAAACAAACCTATCAGTCAGGGAAACGAAAATGAGCGTTATTTAATCTACCTCTATTGTAGACAAGTTGGAAATTGGATTGAATTTCTAACGGATGATCCAAACAGTTTTTCACTCACTAAAGAGCAAATTAACCTACTACCTCCTTTACTTCTTGTCCATGCTGATAAAGACCCTGATGTTCCCATTCAACAATCAAAACAACTAAACAAATTCGCTAATCAAAGTCATTTGATTGAGGTTGCTTCTGCAGATCATGATTTCGATCGAACAAATTTAACAAAAGGGAGAGAGGTTTATCTGCAAGTCATAGAGTGGCTTGATTCGTTATCAAATTAAATAAAAATTGAAAGGATGTTTTTATGCAGTTAGATTTTATGTCCACGCTTCAAAGTGTGCTCGTCTTATTCATTCTTATTATTATTGGCTTTTTTGCTGGTAGGTGGAAAGTAATCAGTGCTCAAGGTCAAAAAGATATTACGAACCTTGTTTTGTATATCACCATGCCGGCAACCATCTTTAATGCCATGCAATTAGATTTTAATATTGAACGTGTGCAAAGAGCTTTTACAATTCTAATAATTGTAGCCATTTGTTATGCTGGTATGTTGTTATTAGGATGGTTAGTTGCTAAACAAACTAAGTTAAGTATTTCCGAGCAGGATGTTTTTAGAGTGGCCCTTCTTTTATCTAATACCTCTTTTATGGGTTACCCTATTGTTAGTAATCTCTTAGGAGAAGAAGCTCTATTCTATGCTGTTATCGGCGCCGGGTTTTTATTTGAAACTGTCTCATGGTCAATTGGTATTTATTTAATGGGAAGAAACGGTTCAGGTAAGGTAGAATTTAATTGGAAAAAAATTGTTCTAAGTCCCGGCATCTTATCGATAGTCGTTGGTTTAATCTTCTTTCTTTTTAGTTGGCGAGTTCCTCAACCCTTGGATAAAGTTTTGAATATTTTAAGCCCGGCAACTTCACCGCTAGCCATGATTGTTGTTGGTTTAATTCTATCGCGCAGTGATATTTCTAAGATATTCGCTAATAAATTCTTATATATTCAAGCTTTACTCAAACTCGTTTTTATACCTCTAATAATTCTCTTTACTTTAAAAGCTTTTAATTTCTCAAACTATGAGTTAATTATTCCGACTATCATGTTAGCTATGCCGACAGCATCTTATGTAGCTATGTTTGCTCAAAATTACGACAATCATCCTGAGTTTGCTAGTCAGATGGTCTTTATGACTTCTCTGCTCTCAGTCGTTACCATACCAATCATCACTTTGCTCTTCTAATTAAAAAGTCTTCTGTTGGTATTAAAAAACCCCTAAGAATTAGATCCAATCTATTCTTAGGGACTATTTGCTTCTTCTGAAAACAAATTAGTCTATATTTAATTATTTAAATTCTCCAACAAACTCCTCTGTTACTCCCTTATCTATGCTATAAACCTCATGTCCTCTTACATAAGTAGCCATAACAGTTGCACCAATTTCGCTACCAATATAAGGACTGATCTTATTGCGATATTCTAAATCTTCAGCAGTTAAGACGTAAGATTTATTAGGATCAATTAAAACGATATCTGCATCTTTGCCTACTGATAAGCTTCCTTTTGTATCATCAATACCAAAACGACGGGCTGGTTGTGTCGCAATCACTTGTGCAAATTGCTCAAGAGACATACCACGCTTATTAACTGCTTCATCAAAGAACACATCGACATCATTTTGTACGCCTGAGATACCGCCCCAAGCATCAAATGCATTTTCTTTATCTTTCAAGTCTGGGGTACATGGAGAATGATCAGAGATTGATGAAATAATATCCCCTGAAAAGACATAATCCCATAAACCATCTTGAGCTTCTTTATCACGGATTGGTGGTGAACATTTAGCCACATTTCCAATAGCATCTAATTGGTCTGTTGTAAAGTATAAATAATGTAAACAAGTCTCACAAGTGACATCGACACCTTCTTGTTGCCCTTTAATAACTGCTTCCACACCTTCTGGGCAAGCCACGTGACAGATATGAATACGACAGCCTGTTTCTTTAGCAAAAAGAATTGCTCGTTGAATAGGTTCCACCTCTGTAAAGACTGGACGAGTCGCCACATACTCTGACAATTTTGATTTGCCTTCCGCTTTTGCTTTTTCACCTAGGCGATCAGTAATCGCTGCATTTTCAGCATGGATAGCTAGAACTTTTCCTGTCTTCGCAATTTGTTTCATCCCTTCGTAGAGTGAATAGTCATCCACATTTTGGAAGTCTCCATCAATTGAACGGTCGCCACAAGTTGCCATAAAACATTTATAGGCCGTTACACCATTCTCATTTAATTCTTGAATACCACCTGTTTCAACATTATAAGGAACGAGTCCTCCAAATGAGAAAACATCCACTTTTAATTTACCTTGACCAGATTGGTATTTGTCCTTAATACTCGCTTCATCAGTTGTTGCTGGTACTTGGTTCAATGGCATTTCTAAGAAAGAAGTTACTCCTCCCTTAGCACAAGCAGAAGTTCCTGTAACATAACCTTCCCACTCATCACGATACCCTCCACCATTTTCAGTAATATGAACGTGACAATCAAACATTCCCGGACTAACAATTAATCCTTTAGCGTCAACCTCTTGCTCAGCCGATAAATTTTCACCAATTGCAGCAATCTTTCCGTCTTTGACTGCCAAATCGGTCACAACTGCGCCGCTTTCTAAAATGACTTGACCATTCTTGATGACTAAATCATATGACATAAAATAACCTCCTAATAAATTTTTATTAAGCGTCCAAAATAATTAAATTTAATTATTCTGCACGATTTAATACAAAGTAAACAAGTAATCCCACTACAAAACCATCAATCCAAGAGATTTGGGACAGAAACTCTAGGGCTGGGATAAATTGTCCGACAATTGAAACAACAAACCCACAAATGGTTGCGATATAAGCTTTCTTATTGACACCAGAATAAGGGTTATCCGCTGCTTGCTCTGGTGAATAGTATAGTAAATCCAAGTCGATCTTTTGTTTGTCCACAAAGTAGAAGTGAGCAATCATAACACCGGCTACAGGGCCTAACAAGCTTCCAATATAGTTAAGGAAAACTAGAATTACACTCCCTGACTCCATGAATTTCCAAGGCATTATGATAAAACTGATAATACTTGCGATGATAACACCTTTACGATAATTAATTTTTTGTGGAAAAAGAGCTGTTAACTGGAAGGCTGCTGGAATAATATTACCAGTCGCATTAGTTGAAACGGTTGTCATCAATAAGACAAAAGAAGCCAAGAAAATAGCCGGCATAGAGTCCCATTGATTAATAATTTGTAAGACATCTCCTTGATGTGAAACACCAGTAATGGCCGCACCATTTAAAACAGTGATACTTGCAAAAGCAAAAATGACATACCCAACTAACAACGATAAGATTTGTCCTATTGTTTGAGACTTGGTGGAAGTTGCGTTTTGAGTAAAGTCAGAAACACTTACTCCTGGAGCTGCCCAAACAGATAAGGTAGATGCAATAATAATCAAATAGGCTAGAGGGGTTGCAACCGATTGATTAACAGCTGTTACATGGTCGAAAATTGGTCCAAACCCGCCCGCTACACTCAATCCCCAAACAACCATTCCTCCGAACACAACATAAATAAGTGGATTTAGTATAGCTGTAAACTTGTTTAATACGCGGCCTCCCCCTAAGCCAATCATTACATTGATCAAGAAGAAGACTACAAATGATAAAAAGGCCGGTACAGAAAGGCCTAAAATATTAATGCCTTCACCAACATTCAAGAAAGCTGGCCAAATTCTACTTACTAAGATCAACAAAGCTTTCGAACCTGCATAGTTTTGGACCCCAAACCAAGCAATAGCTGCCACAACTCCCCTTAGAAAGCCAGGCAATTTAGATCCTGCACTACCATAAACAGAACGTAAATGAATGGCAAATGGAATGCCATACATAGACCCTGCTTTACCGTTAACTGTCATTAGTCCCGCTACTGCTAGTCCCGCCAAAATGATAGCTAAGAACACGTGAATAGGTGCCACCCCTAAAGCTAGAAAGCCACCAACAGTTAGATAATTAGGAATATTATGGACCGATCCCATCCACAGAGTAAAGAAGTTAAGTGTTGACATACTACGTTGTTCTGGCTTATTAGGCAATATGTCATCATTGGTATATCCCCTTGATTTAAACAAATCAATTTGTTCTTGTCTTACTAAGACATCATTATGTTCCATTATTAAAAGTCCTCCAAATTATTTTAATAGGCCAATTCTTTTAAGGCCTCTGCTAAAGCTTGTATCCCTTCAACAATATCCACCGCCTCGGTATGTTCTTCCGGATTATGACTAATTCCTTTGATGGAAGGAACGAAGATCATAGCTGTTGGAACTTGTGGAGCAAATATCTGTGAATCATGCCCCGCTCCTGAATGCATGATTTGATAATTTAATTGGTTATCCTGACAAACTTTTTCTAAAACTTTAACAATCTCAGGATCCATTGGCACTGGTGGCTCATTCATCCATAAATTCATTTCTACTTCAATCGCTTTTTCATGACAATGTTTCTCAATAGTTGTTTCAATAAATACAGCAAACTCATCGAGAGCTTCCTGGTTAGTGTGTCTAGTATCAATTGAAAATTCCATTTCTCCAGGAACAACATTCACCACATTAGGCTTTACTTCTACGTGGCCAAAGGTTACGACTAAAGGATCGCCAATTTCATTTGCTTTATCAATGACTTCAGAAACAATTCTAGCGTAACAGTCGATGACATCTTTACGATATCTCATTAAGGTCGTTCCGGCATGATTAGCTTCACCCTTTAATTTAATGGTGTAGCGTTTTTGCCCCACTATGGCATTAACAACCCCAACTTTTTTGCCTGCATTTTCCAAGAAGTTTCCTTGTTCAATATGTAATTCTACAAAAGCATCAAAGTGATTAAAGCGTGGAGAATCTACAAGGTAATTAAAGCCTGCTTCCTTCATAGCTGTCTCAAAAGGAACACCGTCATTGTCCTTAATGGTTTCAACATCTTCTTTTTTCGCTAAACCAAAAATATTTTTAGATCCCCAAAAGGCATATGGAAAACGAGAGCCTTCCTCTTCTGCCATCGAAACAATTCGCAAAGATTTCTTTGGTTGGCCGTATTCTTCAACCAACCCCTTAATCGCTAAGTAGGCAGACATAATACCCAATTGGCCATCTAGACGACCACCATCAACAACTGTATCAATATGCGATCCTGAGGCGATGATTGATTCTGGCTCTTCACTACCTTCAACTGTTGCAAACATATTCCCTACTTCGTCGAACTCTACCTTCATCCCCTCTTTTTCAAAAAGTTCTTTCAAGGCATTCTGAGCTTCAATCCATGATTTGCTATATAAAAGTCTTGTAGTACCTTTTCCTTCTTTATCAGAAATACTCGAAATCCAATCCATTTGGCGATCGATTTCTGCTGGTGAAATTTTTATCATAGTTCGCACCCTTTCCAAATTTTGCCCATTTGTATCTTGCATACATTATAGTGTAAAACGGTTTCATTTCTCATTGTTATATTTGCTCAACTTTACAATGTATTTTGTATAAAGTGAACAAAAACAACCCTCTGTTAGTTAAGCGAACTTTTTGTCTATAAACTGTTTGAGTTTAAAGCCCTCTCTTACTTTTTGAATAATTACCACGCCCCCATTATTCATAGACCGCATATCATAAAACTCATCAATATGTTCTGTTTTTGGTAATAGAATTTGAAGTATATGGCGAATATTGATACTGTGTCCAACAAATAAGATACAAGCCTCCGTCTCAATTAATTCATTAAACAATTTATCCATTCCTTCTTTAAGACGCTTACAATAAACAGCATAGTCTTCTCCTTGACCTAGAGGGTCAGCAGGTTGTAATGCTGTCAGCCTTTGTTTTTCTGTTGTATTTCTCAACATACTCTCTACAGAATCAAAACCCAAATATCTCCTTATGATATCCCAAGTTTGATAGCTTTCCATACCTTCAAAGGAACCAAAGCTAATTTCTCGAAAATCTGCCATTTCTATAATGGGAATCATCCAATTCGGATAGATACTTTGTTCAATAAGAATTTCGGCTGTGGTACGTGTTCTCTTTAAATCACTTACAATCGCCGCATCAAATTTAACCTTACTTAATTTTTCGCCTAAATCTTTAACTGCTTGAATCCCTTCTGCTGTCAATAAAGGATCACACCACCCTTGGGTACGCCCATTCTTATTAAAAAACGTTTCACCATGACGGACAAAATATATGGTTAACCCGTTAGACATTTAATCATTCCTTTAACAAATTTGTGTGCTTAGTAGGATCCCGTGCTATACTTATTTTAAATCTTCAAGGAGGAGCAACCATGACCTACTTATCATACTCGTATTTCTACCAAAACTGGTTTAAAAACTTTTCGATTGATAGCCAACAAATCCAAACCTTTTGTCAAAAATACAATCAGTCTCAAACCATTAAGTCTCGCCAGATTGAATTAACAACCATTCAAAGAGCGTTAAAAGACTTTAAAGATAATCAAACAGTTTACTTGGCAGTTTTACAGCAAATTATTAAGCAAGACTTTCTGCTAACTAATATTCAACTAAATGATTGGCAACAATTGGTCATTATGATTGTATGTATTCAAGCTTTAATAGAGCTGTATAAAAAGTACGATCTCCCTCTTAATATATTACAAAATACACTATCCGACCTTTTTTTACGTATTAACTTATCCCAGGCTGTCGGTTTATCAACAGATGATTTTGAATGGTTAGCACGTATCTTTCGTCTTAGGATTTTCAAGTTAGGCGAGCTTCAATTTGAATTTACTCTTTTTGATTCAGCCACTCTTCCTAAAGACATTTCTTACATTAATAACGGTAGTAAAATCCTTCAAGATGCTCTCCCTATTATTAGTGTCCACATCATGCAAGATAGTTTAATTGATGAAGCACACTCTTCAACTGCTTTTTACTTAGCTCGAGCCTTTAAAAAAAGATATTTAACTAATTTCCCAGCACAATACTTTTACTGTTATTCTTGGCTCTTAAATCCTAACAACTCATTTTTATTAGGATCTCAAAGCAATATTCTATCTTTTTCAAGTAACTTTGACCTAATCGCCCATTCTGCCTATCCTGATATGGCCTTAGAGCATATTTATGGTTCTAAAGATATCCATCCTGACTCAATGCCTCAAATCACTAGTTTGCAAAGAAGAGCAAAAAGTCATCTTTCATTTCTGGGAATTGGAGTGGGGATTGTTCCTTTCTAGGAAATACTATCCTTTAATTGACCCTGCTGATAAACCTGATACAAGATCTTTTCTAAAAACCATTGCGATAACTGCTGGTGGAATAATAGCTATTAAACCAGAGGCTGCAATCATACTATAGTCAATAGCATCTCTTGTCATAAACTCAGATAGAACTAGGGTAATTACTTTATTATTCTGAGTTGACGTTAAAATCATTGGGATTTGAAATTGGCTCCAACTCATTAACAAGAGAATTAAGACACAGGTAATAATAGCTGTTCGTGACATGGGTAAAATCACCCTCCAGAAAAGCTGCCATTCTGTACAACCATCGAGTTCTGCTGCTTCCCACATTTCTTTAGGAATCTTATTAAAATGCGTAATCAACATCCAAGTTGCTAGAGGTAAAAAAGCAGTCACATAAATGACACTAATCCAGAAAAGCTTATCCAGCAACTGATAGTTTGAAAAAATAGCAAATATTGGAATGATGGTGGTAAACACAGGAATAACGATGGTAATCAATAATAAGCGTAAAATCACTTTTCGTAAGCGAAAGCGAAAACGCACCATAGCGTAACTGGTTAAAACAGCTAAAGGTACCCCAATAAAGAGAGTATATAAGGAACTAATTAAGGAATTCTTTAAGCCATTAAAAATGGTTATATGTGCCTTATCTGTCGGATCAAACAAGCTTTGATAATTTGTAAAAGTTGCTTGACTGGGTAGAAAGCGACCTCCCGCTTTCATTAATTCTGCTTTAGGGGTGACGCTAATTATAAAAGCCCAAATAAGGGGACCTAAAGTGAATAGCAGAAAGATAATTACAGTTATAATGTATAACCAATCCCAACGTTTATTTTTAAGCATGATCTCCCTCCAATCTTAGCGAACGAATATAAAAGTAACCAATAATCCCCGATAAAATCATGATTATATAGGTAATCGCTGACCCTAGACCAAAGTCTAAAAAGCTAAAGGTATTTAAATAATTATATATTAAAAGGGTTTGTCCTTCATAACGGTAACCTACTAAAGAAATTACCTCATCAAAAACATTTAAACCTGCCATAGTTGCTTGGATTAACACAATTGAAAGTGTAGGCAAAATCATTCTTAGCGTTATATAGAAAAACTCTGAATAACGACTGGCACCATCCATTTTAGCCGCTTCGTAGATTTCTTTAGGAATTGTTTGTAGGGTTGCCAAAATTAAAATGGCACAAAAAGGTACCACCCGCCAAGCAATTACAATTGAAACGACAATTAGGAGTAAATAACGATTATTAATCCAAGCAACTGGCTGATCAATAATTGAAAGACTCATCAATAATTTATTCATAAAACCATAACTGGGATGAAAAATAAATTGCCAGACAATACCATTAACTAGGGGGGGCAAAGCCCAAGGAACAATTGCAATACCCGTTAGTATTGGGCTAATAACTGTCCGCTTATTGAGCAAAAGTCCCACAATAATGCTGGAAATGACGGTTAAAAAGACGACTAATAAAAAACCATCAAACTATTTTGAAAAGCATGATGAAAATCTTCTGAGAGTAAAACCTCTTTATAATTATCGAGTCCGATAAACTTAAAGCGGTCTGGTCTACTTAATTTAAACGCATGAAGACTGTAGATGAAGGTGCGTACAATTGGTAAGTAGACGAACAATCCCATGATAAGCATCATGGGTAAGATTAGAAAAATGGCTTTTTTAGATTTTTTCATAATAAACTCCTTTTAAATCATTGATCCCTACTATCATTTTTATAATAGCACGGATCAACCCTTAAAAATTTAAATCTAGGTGTAGTGCACTACACCTAGATTTATTATTAATTACTCAGCAAATTCCTCAACAACACTATTTACTTTTTCAACTAATTCTTTAACAACCTCTTCAGCAGAAAGATCTGAAGTTACCATTTTATTGATAGTATTATAAATTTCGGCACTCATTTCGGTGTAATATTCTGGCACCCCATTTGGGAATGGCGATTCAACCATTTCAGCCAATTCAACCATCGCACCTGTGTTTTTAATCTTTTCCTCATCAATTAGCTGCTGTAAGATGCTTAATCGTGTAGGAAGTGCTCCTACCGCATCAAATAATTCTAATTGAGTTTCTTCGGAAGTATACCACTTAACGAAGGTTTGAGCAGCTTCCATATTTTCAGTATTTGGTGAAATACCTACTGCTTCTTGGAAAGGTACTGTTCTTTCAGCGTTTGCATCAACACCTGGCAGTAAAATTGGTTTTACCTGTCCAACTACTGTTGACTCCTCTTCATTATTAACGCGACCAACAAATGAAGATGGGCCTACTATAAAGGCAGTATCTCCTGAGTTAATCTGTCTGTAAGCGTCCATTCCCGAACCGTTCACATTACCTGGATTAATTAATTCTTCATCTGATAAAGCCTTAATAATAGTTAATGCATCGAGAGACGCTTCTTCATTCAAAGTATTATCCTCATTAAATAAAATACCATTGCGTGTATAAGCCAACCAGAAGAAAGTAGTCGTTAAATTTTCATCCGCACCTAACGGAAGCGATACTGGGTATTCTGTAATTCCAGCATCTTTAATAGTTTTAGCTTGTTCCATCACTTGATCCCAAGTTACTGGCGGTTCTTCTAAGCCAGCCTCCTCATACATTTTTGTATTGTAGTAGGCAATCCGAAAATCATTTGCATAAGGGACTGCATAGACCTCATCGTTTAGCATAAATTGCTCGATTGCTGGAAAAGCATCCGCATCTGGCAAATCAATAGGAGCCAACCAATCTGCGCTGGTGAATTCTCCCATCCAAGACCAATCTACTTCAAAGACATCCGCTGCCACCGTGTTACTTGCAGCTGCAATCGCTAACTTATCACGAATATCGTCCCAACTAGTTGGTAAAACATTGACTTTAATCCCATACTCTTCTTCAAATCTAGCCAACATTTCATCCGATGGAGCTCCCCAATCAGGAATCATAAAGCTAATTTCTATACCTGCATTTTCTTCTTGAGCCATAGCTGTTAAAGGTGCTAACACAGTTGATAAAGTGAGCGATGCTGCTAAGATGCTTTTTAATGTTTTTTTCATATTTTTCTCCTTTATTCTTTAAGTTGTTGGAATGACTAAATCCCTAAACAATTATCTATTCTAGCCTACCACATCCTTTCCATCTTTTTTAGTAATAAGTCTTGAAGCAGAGTCTTTATCGAAGATTGGATATGGCCATTCTTCTAAGCGTGTGATTCAACCCTCGAATGGCAATCGATAATTGCATAATATTTTCAAACGGGGCAATGCCCCCACTACCTGAACAACCAATATGCAAAATATCTGCACCACCTATTTTAGCAGTTAATCCCAATTGAGTAACCACCTCTTTTTGTGAACAATCCTGACTCGTCCCGTTAGCTGCTAAACTCAAAGCCCCCACTTTGTGAATCAACTGACAACTGCGCCTAAACTCTTCTATCGAGTAACCAGGCACGGTTCCAACTTGAGGTAATATGATAATTTCAGCCCCAGCTGTCAAAAAGTGTTGCACCCATTCTTCTGAAGAAATAGGTTCATCATAGGCTGCCCCATGCATTTTGCCAGCAATCACAATACCAGAATAATGGTTTTTCGCCAGACGAATACCTTCTACTATTGCCTGATTACTAACTCCGGATTGTGGGTTTCCTGTTAAGCATATAAAATCTAACCCCAATTCTTCCACTCTTTTTAAGCTTTCAACACTACATATACGCCCCTCAACTAGGCTCTTTACTTTTTCCAAATAATGTCCCTCACTGGCTACCGGTTCTAAATTGACACCGATGGGACGTTGGACAAACTGTTTCAAAGTTTCAATTGGATGTGGAGTATCTGGTAAAGCCCATATCTTTGGATTAAAAACATCTACTTGATTGAGCAAAATCAAATCCGCACCAGCGGCTCGAGCAAGTTCACTGTTAGTAAGATCAGGTAGGTGAGGAGTTCGATCTTCTCTTAATTCTACTAATAAAGTTCTGCCTTCATTAGCTCGTATACTATTGAGTAAATCCGAGGAAGTCATCGTAGCAAAATCACTTGCGAAACAATCTAACATACGCTTACTATTCAAAATTAACCCCTCGCTCTTTTTCTATTAGTTGCACTAGCATTATTTAAGTCCTACCGCTTTTGTGAACAACAGGCTTCCTATAAACAAAACCACTCTCAACATCTTGGATGGATGCATCTAAATAATATTCCTGATGCTATTATAACTTACTAACAGGCCGCGGACCTATCAGAGTTTCTGATAAATAGGCCTGATTTATTAGATAACTTCTTAAAATTCTATTTAATTAAGTGGTAGGCCACAATGGCTTTTGCTTGGAAAACTTATGCACTGTTCCCTTTAAGCATCCTACAAACTAGCTCCCCTTGGTGTCATTTTAGAAACTGATAGATTTATATTATAAAATAATGCTCCAATCGTTACCTGACGGATTATTTTAGTCGTTCATGTCCCATTAAGCAAACAATATAAAAAACATCCTTATCAGACAATTGATCACACTTACTATTTTATCGCAAGGCTTCCCACGCATACCTTAAAACTTTCGACTTGAGTTTTTTTAGGTGGAAGATATTGTGTTGCTATTTTTTGTTTGCGCTAGGATCGAATTAGGTCGGTATTAGTGATATACTTTGTTTGAAATGAGACTATTACCATTTATTCGTAAATCTTTCAATGAAGGAGTTTTACAATGCACCAAATAGAAAAAATAACCAAAAGTTACCATACAGGGGGCTTTAAGCAAAAAGCCTTGGATAATGTGACGTTCAATTTAAGAGACAATGAGTTTGTATCTATTTTAGGTCACAGCGGGTCAGGTAAAACGACGTTACTCAATATCATTGGCGGCTTGGACCGCTATGACAGTGGTGATATTATTATTAATGGCATTTCAACCAAAAATTATAAAGACAAAGACTGGGATTCATACCGCAACCACTCGGTCGGTTTTGTCTTTCAAAGCTATAATTTAATCCCTCACCAATCCGTTTTATCCAATGTTGAATTGGCACTTACTATTTCAGGAATTTCAGCCAAGCTTCGGAAGCAAAAAGCTATCAAAGCCTTAGAGGAAGTAGGGTTAAAAGATCATATCAACAAACAGCCCAATCAATTATCTGGGGGGCAAATGCAACGAGTTGCGATCGCACGAGCATTAGTCAATGAGCCAGATATTCTTTTAGCCGATGAACCGACAGGAGCCTTAGATACACAGACTAGCCTTCAAATAATGAACCTATTAAAAAACGTTGCCAAAAAACGTTTGGTCGTGATGGTTACTCATAATGCTGAATTGGCTCACCAATACTCCAACCGCATTATTGAATTGCAAGACGGCAAAGTCATTTCTGACACCCATCCTTTAGCCATTGAAGAAAACAAAAACTCTAAGCATGAAAGCATGGGCAAGTCTTCCATGTCGTTTCTTACGGCCTTGTCGTTAAGTTTTAATAATTTAAACGCTAAAAAAGCCCGAACGTTTTTGACAGCTTTTGCAGGGTCCATCGGGATTATTGGAATTGCCCTCATTCTATCGCTATCGACCGGCGTGAAGAACTATATTGATAACGTCCAAGAAGAGACTATGTCGGCCTATCCAATAACCATTGAACAAGAGTCTGTCGACTTTAATCAATTAATGTCGGCAAGAAGAGCGGAAACTTCTACTAAAGAAACAGAAGATACCGACTCTAACAATGAAAATTTAGACGTCATCTACAGTAACAATGAATCGCTTGAACAAATGAGTGAGTTCAATTCTTCTTTTCGCCAAAATAATTTAACAGCTTTCAAAAAATATTTAGATCAAGATGACAATAAACTTTCTAACTATGTCGGCAAAAATGGTATCGTTTATTCTTACGCTATCAATTTTGATTTATTCGCCTACGACGAAAATGAGCGTTTGATCAATACTGATGGTAGTTCTTTTGAAAGTGTGAATCGACAACCAAGAACAAACTTTAGTTCCCCTTCAAACTCGTTTAATCAACCCAACACAAAAATTAGCGAACTTCTTCCAGGTCAAGGTGAGCAAGTTATTAGCCCAGTTGTAAAGGATAATTATCATTTAATCGATGGTAAATGGCCTGAAAAATATAATGAGATGGTGCTGGTTGTAAATGAAGCCAATGAAATCAGCCTTTCTGATTTTTACGAGTTTGGCATGCTCCCCTCTGAAGATTATGAGAAAATTCTCAATCAAATAGAAAATGATGAAGAACTTCACCTCGAAAAAAAGACACTTCGGTTTAAAGACCTACGCAATCAAACTTTTTATTTATTACCTCGCAGTGATTACTATGAGAAAAACGCGCGAGGTAATTATCAAAAACTGACTGACGATCCCTTAACGATTGAAAAAGTTGTTAAAGAAAAAGCTATCCCGATAAAAATTTCCGGTATCATTCAACCAGTTGATAATGCTAAAACCTTAACCATTCGCACTCCGCTTGCTTATACACGCAAATTAAGAAACTTTTTAATGGCTTATGTCAATCAAAGTGACATCGTTCAAGCACAAAAAAAGCAACCAAAAACCAACGTTTTAAATGGTCTAGCTTTTGAAGCAGCTAACGATAGAGAAAAAATTGAAGATGTCTATCATTATTTAGAGGATTTCACCCTCAGTCAACAAGCTGAATTTATTAAGCAAATTCAAGCAAAACAGCAAAGCTTAGAACCGTTCGCAACAACAGAGCCAAATTTAGCTGACAATCCGGCTAATATCGCGGATCCATTTAATCAAGTCGTTAAAGACCTGGATGATTCGTCCCTTCTTGAAATTTATGATTCTTCAATTGCACCGGCTAGTTACGACACTAATTTAAAAGAATTTGGTGTCGTTTCTACTGAAAATCCTTCTGCAATCAGTATTTATGCAGATGATTTTGCTGATAAAGAAGCTATTTCTGACGCAATTGAAGCTTATAATCAGACTGTTAGTGAAAAGGAAAAAATTACCTACTCCGACTTTGCCGGCTTAATCATGTCTTCCGTTTCGGAAATTGTGAATGTTATTACCTACGTTCTCATTGCTTTTGTCAGCGTATCATTACTCGTATCATCGATTATGATCGGGATCATCACTTATATCTCAGTATTAGAACGCACAAAAGAAATTGGTATTCTAAGAGCCATCGGCGCCTCAAAAAGAAATATTTCAACGGTTTTTAATGCTGAAACGATTATTATCGGCTTGTTTTCAGGATTATTAGGCATCGGGTTTACTTATTTATTACACACTCCTTTAAACAATTTATTGCTGCACTTATTAGAAGAGGTCACAGTCAGCTTATCTTTTAAAAATGCCCTTATCTTAATTGGCTTAAGCATTCTACTATCATTTATTGCTGGTTTAATTCCATCTAAACAAGCTTCACGCAAAAACCCGGTTGAAGCTCTTCGTAGTGAATAGATTTGACCTCCAACCTCCTATCCATTTTAACTTCAAACTTTAATACAAAATAACTTCCTAACAAACTGTCTCAAAACAGTTTGTTAGGAAGTTATTTTATTAGATGTTATTTCTTGCCCCATGGAAATAACATAGGGACTCTTTGAGTATATTCTTGCCAACCTTCATATTACTACATGTTTTTTCTAATAAAGGAATAGATATTTTTATCAATACTGTCGCCATTACTAGAGGAGAAATAACTAGAACGATATAATAAACAGGATGAACGGCTTGAATAAATAATAAGGTGAACCCACTAATATATAGGTCGACCTAAACTAAGATCTCTCTAAAATAATTAGGATGACGGGGCATTGACCATAAGTCTGTTCGGAGTCATTTGCCTGTGTTTTTATTTATGTGTTATCTAAGTTGTTCATCGCCAACCACTTCGACAAACAGACCAATGTCAGCAATTAGCAAGCTAATTATTACAATGTAATTATGACTCATAGAAAAATCAAATTGATTGTATTTAATAATCGAATAGCTTACCGAGCCGACAATAAAATTAAAGATTCCTTGCAACACAAAGACTAAGCCCCACCCTATATCGACAATTGAGTTTCCCTTAATTTTAAAAAATAATAGTGAAATAAATAAAGGGGAAAAGAAGTGGCAACATCAAGCCACCTCCATCTTAGTCGTAAAGCCTTGAGTGGCGATCACCAAGGTGACTATAAATAACACACTATATATAATTACCCTTTTAAAATCCAGTTAATCCCCTTCTTATTCGATTCAATAGTTAAGGCGATAGCGACCGAACCTATCCTCGCACTCATCGCTACAAATGCTAAAATTTCCATCGTATAATCTAGCCCCCTACTAATTAATTAAGTTTAATATTCCTCAAATTCTTGCACGCATTGGCCTCCATAGGCATGAACACTAGTATAGTTAATAATTGTATGCTCTTGCATACAATTATTAACTCATTTTTGAATCTTTTTAATATTACCCTTTTAACTAATGGTCATACCTATTGCTACCCCGCCGCCAACCTCATCCATCGAGACTACTGGTTTTAAAATGACCTTATTGGCAACAAAAACCTGCGCCCTAGCTATGTATCCTGATTTAACATATATTTCAAGGTAGGAGCGTTGATAAAGAGATGCGTTTTCTTAATAGTTCCTTCTATTCTTTTAACCGTTTCTTAAAAGTCCTCTCTAGCGGCTAAAACTTCTGCAGCTTTTTTAACCACCAGTCACTGAGCGCCTGAATTAAATTTTGAATCAATGACTTTAATTGGGGTGTTCGCTAATTCTTTCAAATTATAATAGATGTTTTTGCTGATTCATTTATACACTTTCTTTCTATAAAGCGACTAACAAAAAAATAAAATCCCTCTTAACATAATTCATAGGCTTTGCTTTTTAAATTTTATATTTAAGCTTCAAGATAAGCCGGCTACATGATTCACCTTAAGCAATCTATGCTAAGTAATTTTGAATAATTTGATAATTAAATTTAATAATAAATTTTCTAGCAAGTTTTCATCATCTATAATATATGTTGTTTATATCTAATTTAATATTGAATTGTTTGACTTGTTGCGTTTTCGTTCGTACAATAAAGCTGAATGAAATATGTTTGTCATAAAATAAACATATTCATTTTATTGTTGCTGATTAATAAATTCTATTGATGAAAGGGAGAGTTGAATGAAAAAATCAATTTTAAATCAGATGAAAGTGGGAGTGCTATCTCTATCAGCCATTGCCCTATTAGTTGGTTGTACAAATGAGAACACTACCACGAATACTGACACATCCGTTGATGAAACAACAGCTACTGAAGTGATGAATGAAGAAACTGAAGAGGAAACAACTAAAGAAGAAAGTACCAAAGAAGAGAGCTCTAAAGAAGAGAGTACCAAAGAAATAAGCTCTAAAGAAGAAAGTACCAAAGAAAAAAGCTCTAAAAAAGAGAGTTCTAAAGAAGAAAGCTCCAAAGAAAAAAGCTCTAAAAAAGAGAGCTCTAAAGAAGAGAGTACCAAAGAAAAAAGCTCTAAAAAAGAGAGTTCTAAAGAAGAAAGCTCCAAAGAAATAAGCTCTAAAAAAGAGAGTTCTAAAGAAGAAAGCTCCAAAGAAAAAAGCTCTAAAAAAGAGAGCTCTAAAGAAGAGAGTACCAAAGAAATAAGTTCTAAAGAAGACATACATAAACAAAAGGATATTGTTGCCACCCTTCAAGATAATGATGATTTCAGTATTTTAGCGGCTGCTTTTGAAAAAACTAATTTAGTTGAGATCTTACAAGAAAACGAACCATATACCCTCTTCGCCCCAACGGATGAAGCTTTTGAGCAATTATTAGAAGAGCTTGATATCACGGAGCAAGAGCTACTAACACAGCCTGATCTTAATAAACTATTAACTTATCACCTGGTGGCTAGTAAAATTTTGGCTGAAGATTTAAAAGACGGAAAATCTGTTGAAACTGTTAATGGAGAAAAAGTGGCCTTCGATTTTTCAGAAGACGAGCCGATGATCAGTGAATCGATGATTACTTCTACCGATTTAGAAGTTTCCAATGGAGTTATTCATATCATTGACACAGTTTTAATTCCTAAAGACTTCGAGTTACAAAAAGTGGATACTAAATAAGCTAGGCAAAGCTTTTCTTACTTTCTATTAACGTCAAAGAGGCTGAATAAATAAGGTTCTATAATAAATAGGGTGGATGGAAGAAAAACACTTCCTTCCACCCTATTTTTTGCTACATAAAAACACAAAAGTCCGATCTATTAAAAGTGGTAACTAAAATAGAAAGGACTCTGTGCCAGGACT
>NZ_JBNUPN010000006.1:0-93145 GCF_050409405.1 Facklamia sp. P13069
ATTTTTAGACATAAAAGGACCCCCAAAAGTTAGTTTTTAACTCGAACTTTTGGGGTCAATTCATAAGAATAGTTTTGAGTTAGTTTTTAATTTGTAGAACAAACTCCATACTTTTTAATAAAGTAGTAAAGAGCTCCCATTCTTCCAGCTTCATTACTATACTTTGCAGCTAGGATAGCTTTAGGCAGAAAAATATTATTTTCAATTTTTGCAGCCAATTTTTCTAAAATAATTGGTAACAATATTTTATGTTGATTCATAATACCGCCTCCTAAAACAATGTACTCTGGATTTATCAAATAAATAATTGGAAGTAATCCTTCTGAAAAGTTTTCAGCAAACCAGTTAATTGTTTCGATTGCGGCTGGATGATTAGTTTTATAGGCTTCAAAAATTATTTTTCCATTAGTATTACTTTCTCCAGTGAGCTGTTCAAAGTATTGACGCATAGCAGTCGTCGATGCTACATCTTGAAATCTTTTACCATTAACAGGTAAGTAACCAACTTCGCCGGCAGAAAAACCTTCTCCATGATACAATTGACCATTAAGGATTAAAGCCCCGCCAACACCCGTGCCAATAGTCAAACAAACTAATGAACTATTGCGTGCAAAAGCTCCAATTGAAAATTCAGCAAAAGCTGCCGCATTGACATCATTTAGAACAACACAAGGTAAATCAAAGTGATGGTTAATGGCTTGCTTAAAATCAGTTCCTACATAGTCAGGAATTGTATAACCTGCATAAACTATCTTTCCTTGTTCAGGATCGACTACCCCTGCTGAAGAAATAGCAACACCCTCTAACTTTTTGTTGATTTGCTTAAGACTTTTAATCGTTTCACCAACTAAATTTAAAACATATTCCATAATATGATTTGATTTTTTTAAGGAATCTATCGGTGTTTCCTCTTCTTTAAAATAATTAAAAGAATGTCCCTTTTCATCATAAACATCACTTTTTATCGTTGTACCGCCAATATCAATCGCTAGTATATGCATTTTTTCACTTCCTCTTATACAAAATTACAGTGATAGAAATAATATATCTTATTCTATTTTTAGAGTAGTCATCATTTAATGGCCTTATTACTAATTATTCATTTTTTTCCTTACCTACCACCTTAAAAATAGGGAAAAGACGCTTAGCCCTTTCCCTACTTAAAATGTTACACATTTTATATTTCCCCTTAAAAACAGCTTTTTTAATTGTTTCTATCTGTTCAACAATTTTGAACATCTTCACGATCAAAAACTAAGATTTGTCCAGGCTGAATGATTCATTCCGATAATGGTTGAGCGTGAGGTTTTAGCCAGCCATCCTTTTCTACATAATCTTTTCATTGAACATTTCCATTAAAGTTATGCCAAATTTTTTCCTGACCTTTAATAGGAACAAATACATCAAGATAGCTAGGATAACTTTGCCAAACTCTATGGTCATCTGTCGTAATCTCCTATTCTAAGATATTAAAATAAAAGTCATCGGAAATCATATGGGGCCAAGCTGGCAATCACTTAAGTCATTATTTTCTTTTAAAAGTTAATGACTCTTAGTATCGCTTCTCGCTTGATTTGATCTATTTGATTTAAATCATAAAGTTTCATTAATGTCTTACCAACCAGTCATTATTCGCTTTAATCTCAGAAATATCATAGACAGTGGTGAATTTTGGAGCAGTCGATGTCTCATCTTTAACCATTATCGATACAAGATAACCGACAATTAAAGATACGCCTATTGAAATAAGCGAATAAACCCAAATGCTTACCTTTTCTGCAGGAAGACCGTATTTAATGAAAATCATTACTAAACTTGAAACAATTAGTGCAGCATAAGCACCAATTTTGTTAGCTTTTTTAGAGAATACACCTAGCATAAAGACTCCGCCTAGAACCCCTAAAACGAGTCCCATGAATCCATTAAACCATTCATAGGCTGATTTAATATCAGAGTGTGCAAGAATAATTGAGATAATAATGGAGAAAATTCCAACGCCTAAAGAAATCCAACGCGCAATTTGAGTTCGTTTGGCGTCATCTAAATTCTTAGAAATCACCTCTTGTATGTCCAATGTCCATGAGGTAGCGACAGAGTTCAAACCTGTCGATAGAGTTGATTGACTGGCAGCAAAAATAGCTGCTAAAAGAACACCGGTAATACCAACTGGTAAACGATAGGCTATATAGTAAGTAAACACTTGATCTTGAGCTACTAAAGCGCCAGGATCACTCGGATTTTGTAATTGATAATAAGCGAATAATCCCGTCCCAATAAGATAAAACATAGTCGCAATAAAAATAGATAAGACACCATTGGTAAACATCATTTTATTCAATTTTTTAATATCTTGAGTGGTAGTGAACCGTTGCACGATATCCTGACTTGAAATATAAGATGACAGTGTATTAAAGCCAGCGCCAACAACTAGTAAAAAGATAGAAGATTTTAAAAGGTTCGGATCAAAAATCGGTTCGTGAGGGGCAATAAATTTGTCTTTAGCTAACAAATTCATGATTGGTTGGAAACCGCCGTCTAAGTCCTTGACTAAAAAGCCTAGAGTCACAGCAACACCTACTAACAAAACAGATCCTTGAATAAAATCGGTCCATAAAACTGATTTAATCCCACCAGTATAAGAATAAATAATCGCAATTACACCCATTACCACAATTAGCCAATTGACTGAGATTCCAGTTAATGTGGCTAAAGCAGCAGAGGGTAGATACATAATAATAGACATACGACCAATTTGATAGATAATGAACAAAATAGCACCGATTGCTCGCAAAAGTCTAGAGTTAAACCGTTGCTCTAAATAATCATAAGCAGTATCAATATCCATTCTGGCATAAATAGGCAGGAAAAATTTTATAGCAAAAGGAATTGCAATAATCATCCCTAATTGCGCAAACCACAATAACCAAGTTCCCTTATAGGAGTTACCTGCTAAAGTCATGAAAGAAATCGGACTTAACAAGGTTGCGAAAATAGAAACCGAAGTTACATACCAAGGGATTGAGCCATCTCCTTTGAAAAACTCTTTACCAATCATATCTTTCTTAGAAAACAGTAATCCTGCAAACAAAACAGCTACTAAATAAATAACTAAAATAATAAAATCGATTGTTGTAAAGCCTTCTTGTGCCATTATTAAACTCCTTTTCAATTTTACATGCTTCGTGAAGCATAACGCTATATAAAATATTCTTTAATTACCTAAGTCTTTTTAATTAATTATAAATAATTTTTAAAAATTCGTTCTGCTTCTTCTTTTTGGTCGGCTGTCATCGAAGCCATCGGTTTACGACTTAAAAACTCCCCTTTATTCGCACCCTGTAATTGTAAAATTCTTTTAAGAGTTGGATATAAACCGTTTGCTAGCACTGCTTCAATTAAATCATTACTCTCATTTTGTAGCTTAAGTGCTTTCTCATGGTTGCCCTCATTGACAGCTTCTAAAATGCCACGAGCTCGCAAACCATTTACGTTATATGTCGATCCGATTGCTCCATCAACATGATAGATAGCAGCTGGATAAAGCATCTCATCAAAACCTGAATAGATTAGTACATCTGGAAACGCTTTACGTAATCGTTCTAATAAGAAAAAGTCTGCAGCAGTAAACTTAACACCAACAATATTGTCTAATTCAAATAATTCCTTAAATTCTGCCATCCCCATATTAATACCTGTAAGAACTGGGATTGAATAAATAATTAAGTCATTATCAACAGCTTCTGTAATATCTTTATAATATTGTTTAACCTCAGCGAATGAAAACTTATAATAAAAAGGAGTTACTGCTGAAATTGCGTCATAATCCAAATCTGTCGCAAATTTACCGAGTTCAATTGCTTCATAAACATTGGGACCACCAACTTGTGCAATGAGTTTCACTTGGTCTTTCACTTCATCTTTAACAATTTCAAAAATTTGTTTTTTAATGGCCATATCTAATAAGAAATTTTCACCAGTTGAGCCTCCTACATATAGCCCTGCTACCTTCATATTATCAATATTATGACGGACTACTTGACGTAGCCCTGCTTCGTTAACTTTGCCCTTTGAATCAAAGGGTACCAAGAGGGCTGAGATAATACCTTTGATTTCTCTAGCTGTTTTTTTTGTCATTTTATTTCCCCCTATTAATCTATTGGTTATGAATAGCTTCGACAAATTTTTTTGTAATTAATTGAGGTCTAGTGATAGCTGAACCAACTACTACACTATATACCCCAAGCTCTAAAACGTGTCTTACTTTTTCAGGAGTATCAATATTACCTTCAGCAATAATTGGTTTGTTGATTGTTTCAACCGCTTGACGGATGAGTTGAAAATCATTGCTTTCTATCTTATCTTTCTTACTTTGTTGAGTATAACCTACCAAGGTTGTACCAATATAATCAAAACCAATTTGTTCAGCCATTTTCATTTCTTCTAAGGTTGAACAATCAGCCATCAGCTTTTGTTGGGGATAGTTTTCTTTAATCTTTACCATTAAATCACTTAATGATTCTCCGTATGGCCTCGTAGATGCAGTTGCATCAATTGCTATGATTTCCGGCCTTGCTTGCATTAACTCATCCACTTCAGTCATCGTAGGTGTAATAAAAGCATCAGCTCCATCATAAACCCGTTTAATAATGCCAATAATTGGCAAATCGACTTGTTCTTTAATTGCTTTAATATCTTCAACTGAATTCGAACGAATACCTTTAGCTCCACCTTCTTTAGCAGCTAAGGCCATTCGTGACATGATAAAAGAACTGTGCAAAGGTTCATCTTCTAAAGCTTGACAAGAAACAATTAATTCCCCTTTTATTCCTTCAATCATTCAATAACCTCCTTTATCAAAGCGCTTTCTAATTTAAAATTATACACATCACTTTGTAGCATTTCAATATTTTATGAAAAGACAGTGAGTTTTCTGAAAACAAAAACTTTTATTATACTTATTTAAAAAGATTTTAATTGATTATTTATCATAAAAGTAGCTTACTTACGTTCTCTAAAAGAGGTTGGTTCAAAATGAAAATTAATATTGCTTTATAGTAATAAGAAAAACCCATCTTTGAATTCTCAAAGATAGGTTTTTATGAACCGTTATTCTTTTATTCTTCATCCATTTGTAAGACAGCCATGAAAGCTTCTTGTGGAATTTCAACGTTACCGACTGATTTCATCCGCTTTTTACCTTCTTTTTGTTTTTCTAATAACTTCTTACGACGGGAGACATCCCCACCATATAATTTAGCTGTAACATCTTTTCGATAAGCCTTAATGGTTGTTCGTGCGATGATCTTATGTCCAATAGCTGCTTGGACAGGTACTTCAAACATTTGACGTGGGATAATCCCTTTTAGTTTTTCAACTAAAGCACGACCGCGATTATAGGCAAAATCTTTATGCACTATAATCGAGAAGGCATCAATGACATCAGAATTAAGTAAAACTTCTAATTTTACTAGATTAGACTCTTTATAGCCAATTAATTCGTAATCTAAGGAAGCATAGCCTTTGGTTGATGATTTCAACTTATCGAAGAAATCATACACAATTTCAGCCATTGGTAGTTCATAAATTACATTTACCCGGAAATCATCCAGATAATCCATCGTAATAAAGTTACCACGCTTGCGTTGAGATAGTTCCATTACAGCGCCCACATAATCATTTGGTACCATAATAGTCGCTTTTACATAAGGTTCAAAAATCTTATCAATCTCTGTTGGATCTGGCATTTCAGATGGGTTGTCAATCAAAAGCTCTTCCCCATCCGTCTTTTCAACACGGTAAATAACTGACGGAGCAGTGGTAATTAAATCAATATCAAATTCACGCTCAAGTCTTTCTTGAATAACATCCATATGCAGTAAACCTAAAAAGCCTGTTCGGAAACCAAAGCCTAGGGCTTGCGATGTTTCTGGTTCAAAGTGTAAAGAAGCATCATTTAATTGTAACTTTTCAAGTGCTTCCCGCAAGTCATTATAATCGGCCGAGTCAACCGGATAGAGACCGGCAAAAACCATTGGATTTAATTTGCGGTAACCATCCAAGGCCTCCTCAGCTGGATTATCCGCTAGGGTTATAGTATCTCCTACACGGGTATCTTGAATGGTCTTTATACCTGCGGTTAGATAGCCAACATCTCCTACCATCAAGAAGTCTCTTTTGAGAGGACTCGGTGAGAAAATTCCAACATCAATCACTTCAAACTCTTTACCATTACTCATTAGACGGATGGTGTCACCTGGTTTGACCATACCATTCATCACTCGAATATTTAAAACAACCCCACGATAAGCATCATAAGCAGAGTCAAAAATAAGAGCCTGTAAGGGGTCTTCTATATCTCCCATTGGTGCAGGAACTTTCTCAACTATTTGCTCTAAAATCTCATCAATACCGATGCCTGACTTGGCAGAAGCAAAAACCGCTTCTGAGGCATCGATGCCGATAATATCTTCAATTTCTTTTTGAACCCTTTCAGGATCGGCTGAAGGCAGATCGATTTTATTAATAACAGGCAATATTTCTAAATCATTATCCACTGCTAAATACACATTAGCCAAGGTTTGGGCTTCAATTCCTTGTGCTGCATCGACTACTAGAATGGCTCCTTCACAAGCAGCCAAAGATCTTGAAACCTCATAAGTAAAATCGACGTGACCAGGGGTATCGATTAAATGGAAAATATAATCAATGCCATCTTTAGCCCGATAAGTCAGTTCCACTGCATTCAATTTAATGGTAATTCCTCGTTCTCTTTCCAAGTCCATGGAATCTAACAATTGCTCTTGCATATCACGATCAGCCACTGTATGTGTTTGTTGTAAAATACGATCAGCTAGTGTGGATTTACCATGGTCAATATGCGCAATTATCGAAAAATTACGGATTCTTTCTTGTCTATTCTTCATTTCTTCTATATTCACTTGACTTCACTTCCTTTTCAAGCCTCTTATCAATAGCTAAGGTCTATCTTATCAAAAATGAGTGATTTTGAATAGTTTTCTTTCACTATGGTATTTTAATAAATGAACTACTCAATAAAATCTTTATTTATTCTTTAAAATTTCCTATCTAGAAGCTAATCAATCTTATTTTGATTCCAATTGATTTAAAACTTTTCTAAGCAAGTAAAAAGCATCAGAGCATATTGAATACCCTGATGCTAGCCTATTTTTATTCACCATGAAAAATATCACGCATCTTATTAAAGAAGCCACCTTCTTGCTCTTTAACATTAGCACCCATTTCTTTAGCTAACTGTTTAAATAATTCATGCTGTTTGTCAGTCAGTTTAGAAGGAGTAACGACTTTAACCGTTACTTGTTGATCTCCCGTATAACCTGAGCGAACACTCGGTGCTCCTTTGCCTTTTAAGCGGAAAGTGGTCCCTGTTTGTGTGCCAGCTGGAACCTTTAACTTCACCTTACCATGTACCGTTGGAACTTGGATTTCATCACCCAAGGCCGCTTGAGAGAAAGTGATGGGTAGCGTGTAATAGATTTCCGTACCATCTCGTTTAAATTCCTTACTTGGTTCAACATGGAAAACTACATAAAGGTCTCCATAAGGTCCACCATTTGAACCCGCCTCACCTTGTCCTGAAAGGCGAATTTGATTACCTTCTTCAACACCTGCTGGCACAGTCACTTTAACAGAATGACTAACGGATTCTATACCAGAACCATGACAAGTGGTACATTTTTCTTTAATTTCTTTACCTGTCCCACCGCAGACATCACATGTGGTTTGCGTCATCACACGACCAAAAGGAGAGTTTCGTTCTACCTGAATAGTCCCTGTGCCATGACACTTGTGGCAAGTAACGGGCTCAGTGCCTTCCTTGGCACCTGTTCCGTGACAGGTATGACATTCCTCATTACGATTATATTTTATGGTCGTTTCTTTACCAAAAATAGCCTCTTCAAAGGTTAAATTAATACGATATTGTAGGTCATTACCCTTACGAGGAGCATTGGCTCTTCGTCCTCCTCCAGCAGATCCACCAAAGAAAGTATCAAAGATATCTTCAAAGCCAAAGCCTGCACCACCAGAGAAGCCACCAAAACCACCACCGCCAAAGCCGGCTCCAAAGTTAGGATCCGTTGAAGCATGGCCGTATTGATCATAAGCAGCCCGCTTTTGACTATCACTTAGGACCTCATAAGCTTCTGCAACTTCTTTAAACTTTTCGTCAGCTCCTGCATCTTTATTAATATCCGGATGGTATTTTTTGGACAGTTTACGATAAGCCTTTTTAATGTCAGCATCACTGGCATCGCGAGATACACCTAAGACATCATAATAGTCTCTTTTATTTGCCATTTTGTCCCTCCTTACACATTTTAATTCTCCTGATAAAAGACAAGAGTCGAGGACTTAGCCTAGACTCTTGCTAAAGTATGTCTTAATTACTCGTCGACTTCTTCAAAGTCAGCATCGACAATATTATCATCAGAAGATGATTGAGCATCAGAGGCATCTGTTTGATTTTCTTGAGCAGCTTGAGCTTGTTGAGCAGCTTGCTCGTAAAGTTTAACGGATAGATTTTGAATCACTTCATTTAATGCATCACGTTTTGTTTTCATTTCTTCTAAATCATTTGCTTCAACAGCTGCTTTCAATTCATCACGAGCTGTTTCTGCTTTAGTCAATTCATCTTCAGAAATGTTATCATTATCTTTCAATTCATCGATAGTCTTATTAGTTGTAAAGATCATTTGATCGACTTCGTTGCGTAAATCAGCTTCTTCACGACGTTTCTTATCGGATTCAGCATTTGCCTCAGCATCTTTAACCATACGCTCGATTTCTTCATCGGATAAACCTGAAGAAGATTTTATAGTAATCGTTTGTTCTTTTTGAGTACCTAAATCTTTGGCTGAAACGTTCACAATACCGTTTTTATCAATATCAAAGGTAACTTCAATTTGTGGAATGCCACGAGGTGCTGCTGGAATATCAGTTAATTGGAAACGACCTAAAGTCTTATTATCTGCTGCCATTTCACGCTCACCTTGTAAAACGTGAACATCTACTGCTGGTTGATTGTCAGCTGCTGTAGAGAAGACTTGTGATTTAGAAGTTGGGATAGTAGTGTTACGGTCAATTAATTTAGTGAATACACCACCCATTGTTTCGATACCAAGTGATAATGGCGTAACATCTAATAGAACGATGTCTTTAACATCACCAGAGATAACGCCACCTTGGATAGCTGCACCCATAGCAACTACTTCGTCTGGGTTAACCGATTTGTTAGGATCTTTTCCAGTTTCTTTCTTAACGGCTTCTTGTACAGCAGGAATACGTGTCGATCCTCCTACCAAGATTACTTCGTCAATTTCAGATTTGCTTAAACCAGCATCTTTCAAGGCTTGACGAACTGGCCCTTTAGTTCTTTCTACTAAGTCATGCGTTAACTCATCAAATTTAGCACGAGTTAAAGTTGTTTCTAAGTGTAATGGCCCATCAGCTGTCGCTGTAATAAATGGTAAGCTGATTTGTGTAGAAGTCACACCAGAAAGATCTTTCTTAGCTTTTTCTGCAGCGTCTTTCAGGCGCTGTAAAGCCATTTTATCTTTAGAAAGGTCAATAGAGTTTTCTTTTTTAAATTCTTCAACTAAGAAGTCGATAACTTTATTATCAAAGTCATCTCCACCTAGTTTATTATCCCCTGCTGTAGATAATACATCAAATACGCCATCGCCTAATTCAAGGATTGAAACGTCAAAAGTTCCTCCCCCTAAGTCAAAGACTAGGACTTTTTCTTCAGCATCGGTTTTATCTAAACCATACGCTAAAGCTGCAGCGGTTGGCTCGTTAACAATACGTTCAACTTCTAATCCTGCAATACGTCCAGCATCTTTAGTTGCTTGACGCTGAGCATCGTTAAAATAAGCAGGAACAGTGATAACTGCTTTCTCAACCTTATCGCCTAAGTAATCTTCAGCAAATGATTTCAAGTGTTGTAAAATCATAGCTGAAATCTCTTGAGGTGTATAGCTCTTTCCACCCATTTCAGTCTTAAAGTTATCTTCTCCAATATGACGTTTGATGGAAGCTACTGTGTCAGGGTTTGTAACTGCTTGACGCTTAGCTACTTCACCCACTTGAATCTCATTATTTTTGAAAGCTACTACAGATGGAGTGGTACGGTTTCCTTCTGGGTTAGTAATAATCTTGGCTTCTCCACCTTCTAAAATGGAAACAGCAGAGTTTGTTGTACCTAAGTCAATACCTATAATTTTAGACATATAATCTACTCCTTTAAAAATTTATTTTGGTTAAAACTAAGTGCTTAATAATTAGGCGGACACAATTACCATGGCCGGGCGAATGATGCGATCATTAAGGATGTATCCTTTTTGTAGAACATTCACTACAATATCAGTGTCTTGTCCTTCAGCCGCTGGTTGGGTGGTTACCGCTTGATGATAATTTGGATCGAATGTTTCGTTTAAGGGATTGATCACTTCAATTTTTTCTTCTTTAAATGCTTGTAAGATTTGATCATACACCATTTGGATCCCTTTGTGGATTGCTTGACTCTCTTCTGAACTTGCTTTAATTTGCAAAGCGCGTTCAAGATTATCAATTGCATCAATTAATTTATTAGCTAAAGATTGAGATCGATATTTAGCAGCCTCTTGTCTTTCACGACTATTAGATCGTTGCATATTAGCAATTTCAGCCTGTAGGCGTAAATTTCGATCCTCCAAATTCTGAATACTTTCTCTTAATTCATCTTCAATGGAAGAAACTTCCTCTACTGGTGCTGCTTCAGTTTCTTCATTTACATCATTTACATCATTATTCAGACTATCCTGATTTTTTTCTGCTGAACTTTCAATGACTTCATCTTCTACTAACTTTTCTTTTTCATCGTTAAGTTCTGCAGAAGATTGCTTGTCATTCCTCTTTTTATTTTCTTCTGTCACTTGATGACCTCCTTTATTGATTAAATTCTTTTAATATCTGCTCCATAAGGACAATCATGCGTGAATAATGCATCGTCGAAGGTCCTAAGATACTTAAAGACATTTTGCTTAAGTCTTGTGTGAAGGTTCCCGTCACTAAAGATAATTGACGCATCCCTTGCGGAGCAAACTCTTGTCCGAAAAGAACTTCGATTCCATCTTGACGTTGTTCAAAGAGATCAAATAATTCATTCGATCCATCAATTAAATTGAATAATTTTTTGAATTCATTGTTGGAATAACGCTGATCCAAACAATCAAAAAGATTATTCTTGCCAGAAACAAAATAACGCGTTCCTTTAACTTGTTGAATTGACTTCTCAACTAAAGGAGAAAAATCAATCGAAGTTGACAATTGTCTTTGCATAATCATCGGAATAGTTAATTTAGTCCGCTGATAAGCATCTTCTAATGTAATACCTCGCAATTCTGAATTAAGAATTGAACGCATTTGACGTAAATCATCTTCCTCAACCGGATATAAGGTTTGGAACATTTTATTTTCCACATGTCCTTGATCCGATAATAAAATAGCCATTATTTGATGGTTACTTAAAAGCACTAACTTAAAGTCAGCCACTCGATGCTCTTCATTATTCTGTCCAAAAACCAAGCAAGGTAATCCAGTTAATGAGACCAATAAATCCGCAGCAATTTTCGCCATCTTAAAATTCTCTTGTCGGCGATTTAAGAAGATTTCGCTAACTGCTTTGAGATCTGCTTCATAGGATTGCTCCCATGAATCATTCTCAATTTTAGTGATCAGACGATCTACATAATAACGATAGCCTTCATAAGAAGGTATTCTACCACTTGATGTATGTGCCTTAACCAGAAAGCCGTTTTTTTCTAAAACAACCATCTCATTACGAACAGTTGCCGGACTTATATCAAGAAAACTCTCCTTGAGTAAAGTCTTTGACCCGATTGGTGCCTCTAAATTTGCATAAAGGCGAACAATTAATTCTAAGATTTGGTGTTGTCTGGCTGTTAATATGATCAATCACCTCACATTATTAGCACTTATTCATATCGAGTGCTAACTGTCTCTATCTTACTATCCTCCATCACTTTTGTCAAGGGAATGTGCCCATAAAATTAAAAAAATTAGCACTCTCAATTCGAAAGTGCTAATTATATCTATCGATCCGTGATTATTTAAAATAAGCCCGTGTGTGGTCTTGATCCTTTTCAAGTTGATTAATCAAACCTTCAATACCATCAAATTTAATCTCTCCACGCAAGTAATGATGCCACTTTATACGAACCTTTTCCCCATAAATCATGCGGTCAAAATCTAAAATATAAACTTCAATGGAGAGTTCTTTCACATCATCAAAGGTAATATTATATCCAATAGATGCCATGCCCATATACCATTGGCCTTGAACACAAATTTCGACAATATACACCCCTATGCCAGGTGTTAACTGACCATAATCCATTGCCACATTCGCTGTCGGAAAACCTAGTTTTCTCCCTCTTTTTAAGCCATTGATGACAAGTCCTCTGGTTTCATAAATGTAACCTAATTCTTGATTAGCTAAATCAATATTACCATTTGATAGCTGGTATTGAATTTCACTTGAAGAAATCTTATGGTCACCGATTGTCTTTTTAGGAATTTCGCTAATTTTAAAGCGTCCTTGACTATGGTCAACCAGAGTTTGCATATTAGCTATCTCTTTCAGACCGTAGGTATAGTCAAACCCCGCCACCACATGAACGGCATTCAAATTAACCATGTAGTTGTCCACGAACTCTTGTGGACTCTGAGCTCCCATGGCTGAAGTGAACTCAGCAATATATAAAATATCTACTCCATTAACCTCCATCAGTTCTATTTTACGAGGGTTATCACTTAAATAAAAGTAGTGATTCGGATGGATCTGTTGATAAACAAGACGAGGAGTATGGTTAAAAGTTAAGACGGCTAAAGGGACTTGATAATGATCTGCTAATTCGCGCCCCTTTTTGATAACTTCTTGATGGCCTAAATGAACACCATCAAAAAAGCCTAGAGCTAAAACGACTGGTTGGTCATATAGTTGTTCTTGATCGTAAGGATGTGCTAAATAAATTGTCTGCAAGGCTTAAACTCCTTCCATTGGAAACATCTTAATAGGTTTTATTAAATTCTCTTTGCTAGGATGTGGGCCGTAAATTGCTAACAAACGGTCTTGATAAAATAAGGCAGTTGGTTCAATAAGCCTGTCATTAAAATAATTAATGTCTAAAACTTTTCCATGTTTAATGTCTGTAAACTGTTCTGGATTTAGTTGGATTTTTGCATAGTCAGAAACTGCCGTTTCAATGGGGTGAACAGCTGTATTTAAGGAGTCTTTTTCTGCTAATTGCCTTAATTCATCTAAGCGATAACTATCCGCTTGACGATAACCCGCTGCTTGAGTTCGCACTAATTGGGACATGTGGCTAGGATATCCTAATAACTTACCGCAATCTACCGCTAAGGTTCTGACATAGGTCCCTTTACTGCACTTTACTTCAAAGGAGAAAGTTTGCCTTTTTTCACTGGTGTGATATTGTGACGGAGCTAAACGCTTGAAGTAGTCGATAGATACTTGACGTTCAGGCCTTTCTACTTCAATACCTGCTCGGGCATATTCATAGAGTCTTTTCCCTTTGACCTTGACCGCCGAGTAATAAGGAGGAATCTGCCTGATTTTGCCTGTTAATGAAGCCATAGCTTGATCAATAACTTGATCATCAACGGCTTGTTCTACTAATTTCTTTGCAATAACTTGTCCCTGGGCATCTTCCGTATCGGTGGCTTGACCTAAAGTGACTTCTCCTTGATAGATCTTTTTGCTATCCATTAGTATTTCAACTAACTTGGTTGCCTGTCCTAAACAGACAACTAAAACGCCCTCAACTTCAGGATCCAAGGTCCCACAATGGCCTACACGCTTCATTTGAAAAATCTTACGCATTTTAAATACTACATCATGACTCGTCATGCCCTTTTCTTTCCAAACAGCGACAATTCCGTTCATTCAAGCCAACCCCTTTATTAATAACAATTATGATTATACTTTAATTAGCACTTGCTTCCAAGCAAGATTCTTAATTCTACAAGAATAAAAGAGCTGTTTTACCGCCTCTCATTTAATGAGAGCAGTGAAAAAACAGCTCTTGATTTGTGAAAACTTAAGATTATTGCTCCGTCTGAACTGAGCTTGCTTCATCAAAAGATTCAGATTCATGTAATTGATTTAATAATGAATCGATTCGACTACCATAGTCTACTGATTGGTCTCTTTCAAATTTAACTTCAGGAACCTTATAAAGACTTAAACGACTTCCAAGTTCCGAGCGAACTTTACCTGTTATTGCTTTCAAACCATCACTTGTTTTTTGTCTTTCTCCGGCTTTATCACTTAAAGTAGAATAAAAAATTGTAGCATTTTGTAAGTCGCCTGTAAGCTCTACATCAGTAATAGTAACCCCTTCAACACGAGGGTCTTTAATCTCTTTTAGAAGAATATCATTAACTTCTCGCATTATTTCTTGACGAACACGTCCTATACGATATTTAACCATTTCATACTCCTTTATTTACGTTCAACTTCGACCATGCGATAGGCTTCAATAATATCATCGACTTTGATATCATTATAGCCTTCAATCATAATTCCACATTCTAATCCTTTGTTTACTTCTTTAGCATCATCTTTAAAACGTTTCAAACTGGCTAGATCTCCTTCGTAAATAACGATGTTATCACGTATCAAGCGTACCTTGCTCGTGCGTTGAATGAAGCCATCTAAAACAAATGAACCAGCGATGGTGCCTAATTTAGAAACAGAATAGGTTTCACGTACTACTGCTTGCCCTGTTACTTCCTCAACATACTCAGGGTCCAGCATTCCTTTCATAGCTGTTTCAATTTCATCAATTACATTGTAAATAATATTATGGAGACGAATATCTACTTGCTCTTCTTCTGCTTGTTGTTTTGCTTGAGGAGTTGGTCGAACATTAAATCCTACCACAATTGCTGATGAGGCATTAGCTAAAGTAATATCAGCCTCATTAATTGCTCCTACCGCCTGATGGACAATATTAACTTTTACTCCCTCCACATCTATTTTCATCAATGAAGCAGCTAATGCTTCTACTGAACCTTGTACATCTGCTTTTAGGATTACGTTAACTGATCTTAACTCACCTTCTTGTAAGGTTTCGAAAAGATTATCCAAAGTAACTTTCTTCTTAAGGTCTCTTTGTTGTTCTTGAGCCTTCTGAGCTCTTTCTTCTCCAACTTGACGAGCTGTTTTTTCATCTTCAAAGACCACAAACTGGTCTCCTGCTTGAGGAGCATCATTCAAGCCTGTAATTTCCACCGGCATGGATGGACCAGCTGAGCGAATACGACGCCCTTGATCATTGACCATTGTTCTTACTCTACCATAGGTGTTACCCACAACAATTGGGTCCCCTATATGTAGGGTACCATGTTGAACTAATAAAGTCGCAGTGGCACCGGTAGCTTTATCTAAGCGCGCTTCAATGACTGAACCTAAAGCTAAACGGTCTGGGTTAGCTTTTAATTCTTGAACTTCTGAAACCAGAAGAATCATCTCTAATAACTCATCCAAATTAGTCCCGTATTTAGCTGAAATATTAACAAAGATATGTTCGCCACCCCAGTCCTCAGAAATAATACCATGTTCAGATAATTCGGTCATTACCTTATCTGGATTGGCTTCAGGTTTATCAATTTTGTTAATCGCTACAATTATCGGTACATCTGCAGCTTTGGCATGATTAATCGCTTCAACCGTTTGAGGCATCACGCCATCATCTGCTGCAACAACAATAATTGTAATATCAGTCACATCTGCACCACGTGCACGCATGGTTGTAAAGGCAGCATGTCCTGGCGTATCAAGAAAAGTGATTGGCTTATCATTTAAAACAATTTGATAGGCACCAATATGTTGAGTAATTCCACCAGCTTCTCCTTCAGTCACTCTCGAATGGCGGAAGGAGTCCAAGAGACTGGTTTTTCCGTGGTCAACGTGACCCATAATTGTAACAACTGGTGGACGAATGCTTTGATTATCATCAGCAGCAGCTTCTTCAAAATAATGATCTAAGTCTGAAACTTCAACAACAACTTTTTCAATAGGTTCAACGCCATATTCTAAACAGATAATTTCAATCACTTCTTTAGAAAGTGCCTGGTTTTGATTGACCATTACCCCTTGTAGCAATAGTTTTTTAATAATTTCAGTTGCATCTCGGTGGAAGCCTTTAGCAATATCTTGTACATTCATTCCTTCAGTATAGTAGAACGCTTCTGGAAGGTCTTTATGCTTACGAGCTGTTAAGCCTTTAGACTCTTTTTGATAGTTACTATTTTGCTTACCACGACGGCCACGACGGCGATCGCCACGACTTCTTTTGGATCCACCAGTGGATTTATTTGAAGAATTACTTTGATTGCTTTGATTTGCTTTTTGACCTTCTACAGCTTGTTTACTATCAGTTGATTTCTTTTGCTTAGAAGCTGCCTTTTCATTAGGATTTTTAGACTTAGTGTTAGGGTTTGTATTATGACCTTGTGCTTGAGAATCTTTTTGAGAAGAAGGCTTTTTAGAAGCTTTCGACTTGTCTTCATCCTTGCGCTGCTTGGCATCTTTGTGTTGATTGTTTTTTTGATTTGATTCTTTAGTAGCTTCCGTCTTCTTAACATCCTTTTTGGTTTGTTTACCACTAGTCTTCTTATTTTGTAAAGCTTTCTTTAATTGTTCTTGTTGTTCTTGCGTTACCGAGGACATATGGCTATTAAATTCAAAACCATTATTTTCAGCAAGCACTAAGACTTCTTTTGAAGTCATATTGTTTTGTTTAGCAAATTCATATATACGAATAGTACTCATACAAACACCTTCCTATCTTGTATTATTGATTATTCATTGTATTTTCTCCTGTCACATAAGATAAAAATTTTTCAGCCATTCCTCGATCGGTTATGCCGCAAATTGTGCGTGATTTGCCGATTGCATGGCTGATTTGATATTTTGTAAAACGATGATTAATGGCTATTTTTTTTTCACTAGCCAAACGATGGTAGCGATCACTAGTGGAATCACTGGCATCAATCGCTAAAATCAAAAGTTTAACTTTTTTGTTCTTTGTGGCTTTAGTGACTAAATCGTCACCGGAAATTAACTTAGAGGCTCTTTGAGCCAAACCTAATAAATTGAGTTGTTTTTCTTCTGGGCTCATAGTAGTTCTTTTCGCGCCTTTTGGTGGTCTAGAAAGCGATAAAGTTCTTGATAAAACTCTTTATCAATCTCCATTTCAAATGTTCGATTAAAAACTTTTTTCTTTTCCGCTTGTATGGCTAACTCTGGATCCAAGGAGATATAGGCTCCTCGTCCATTCTTTTTACCAGTTGGGTCTATTTCAATGGTACCTTCTGGGGTTCTCACAATACGGATTAAATCTTTTTTGGGATGAGATTCACCAGTAACAACACATTTGCGCATGGGAACTTTTCTTTTTTTCGCTTGGCTCATTTCCATCCTCCTTTGATGTTAATAAATTAAGTGCTTATTCTTGCTCTGATTCTTCAGTTTCTTCAAACGCTTGCTCCAGCTCTTCATCAAGTGATTCCTCTGCCGATTCACGATATTCTAAATCAGCTTCTGCTGGATCGTCATCTAACTGGCTGGAAGTCTCTTGAAGCATTTCTTCAAGATTATCTAAATCCTCTGCAAGATTTAATTCTTCTTGTCCAGTTGATTCAACTGCTTTTTGTTCAATTAAATATTCTTGATAGCTAGTCTCAGACTTAATATCAATCTTATAACCAGTTAAACGAGCTGCTAAACGAGCGTTTTGTCCTTTTTTACCGATGGCTAAGGATATCTGATAATCTGGTACCACAACAATACAAGAATGATTATCTTCATCAAACACAACATTAATCACTTCTGCTGGATTCATAGCATTTTTTATGAAGGTAGAGGGGTCTTCATCCCATTGAATGATATCCATATTCTCACCATTTAATTCATTGACAATACTTTGAACTCGAGAACCTCTCGGACCAACACAAGTTCCAACTGGATCAATATTAGAATCACGCGAAGAAACTGCAACTTTCGAACGGTCGCCCGCTTCACGAGCAATTGAGATTATTTCCACAACACCTTCGTAGATTTCCGGAACTTCTTGCTCAAATAATCTTTTAAGGAAATCAGCATGTGAGCGTGAAACAACAATCTGTGGCCCCTTGCTAGTTTTATCTACCTTGACTACGTATACTTTTACCCGTTCATCCATTTGAAATTGCTCAGTTGGAATCTGTTCACTAGCCGGCATTATGGCTTCAACTTTACCTAAGTTCACATAAACATTGCGAGCATCTGAACGTTCGATGATTCCTGTTAAAATTTCATCTTGATGCACAATAAATTCATCATAAATAATATCTCTTTCAGCCTCACGTATTCTTTGCATAACGACATGTTTAGCGGTTTGAGTAGCAATTCTTCCGAAATCTTTAGGAGTCACTTCAAATTTAATCTTGTCTCCTATTTCATAGGCACGATTAATCTTCAAAGCTTCTTCTAGAGAAATTTCTAAAGTAGAATCATAATTGATATCCACAACTTCCTTAACTGAATAAACTTTAATATCGCCGGTTTCTTCGTTAAAAACAACTTCCACATTTTGTGCTTGATCATAATTTTTTTTGTAGGCCAAAATCAAAGCAGACTCTAAAGCTTCTTTAATAACTTCAGGCTTTATCCCTTTTTCTGCTTCAAGAACCTTCATGGCATTTACTAATTCTTTGCTCACACTTAACTCTCCTATCTCATCTTGCTAAAACTTAACAGCAAGTCTTGCCTTAGCGACACCCTTCTTATTAATTTCAAGTTCTTTAGTGACTGTTTTAATTGGAACCTTCAATAGATAATAATCCTCCGTCACATCTAAAAGAACGCCCTCATGTTGTTTTTCACCGTATTGAGGGGCATAGTAATCAAAGTGGACATATTCACCAATGGCTGACCGAATTTGATCTTCATTTTTCAAAGGTCTTTCAGCTCCTGGTGAGGAAACTTCTAAAAAGTAAGCTTCCGGAAAAGGATCTGGTTGCATAGTGTCTAAAACTTCAGAAATTTTTTCTGAAATTAAAGCACAATGATCTAAATCAATGCCCCCTTCCTTATCAGCATAGATACGGAGAAACCAATGCTTTCCTTCTTTTAGATATTCAATATCAATAAGTTGACAATCTAAGGATGCGATAATTGGCTCCACTAGCGGCTGAACTTTGTCTATCACAATACTCATCAATTCACCTCTTCATTTTTATTTTGGTTGAATAATAAAAGAGCGAGCGTTTCCGCCCACTCCTCCTCGAATAATTTGCTAAATAGAGTATATCATATTATCTATTCATCAACAAGTTAGAAGAGTGACAGCTGGTCTTCATCTGGTAAATCAGCTAAAACACCATTCTCTTCTAAATATTCCATAATTGTTTTTGAAACTTTACCACGTTTTTGTAAGTCTTCTTTAGAAATAAAGGCCGCTTGCTCTCTAGCTTCTACAATCGATTTAGCGGCCCCTATTCCCAAACCAGGAATTGTTCTAAAAGGAGGGATCAAACTCTCGCCATCGATAATAAATTTAGTGGCGTCTGATTTTTCCAAATTAATCATTTGGAAAGTTATCCCTCTTTCTAGCATTTCATTCGCTAGTTCTAAAACAGTTCGCAAGCTATTTTCTTTTACTGAAGCATCCATTCCCTTGGCCATAATTTCTCTTAAGCGATGTTTAACCATTTCCTTGCCTTGATGCATGGCAATGATATCAAAGTCTGATGCCCTTACCGAAAAGTAAGCCGCATAATAGAATTTAGGATAGTGAACTTTGAAGTATGCCACCCTCAGTGCCATCATGATGTATGCAGCCGCGTGAGCCTTAGGGAACATATACTTAATCTTCAGACAAGAGTCGATATACCATTCTGGAACATTATTCGCTCGCATTTCAGCTTGCCAGTCATCAGGAATTCCTCTTCCTTTACGAACATGTTCCATTATTTTAAAGGCTAAGGAATCTTCTAATCCATATTGCATCAGCGTCACCATGATATCGTCACGACAACCAATTACCTTAGCTAAGGGTACAATATTCTTTTGAATCAACTCCTCAGCATTGCCCAACCAGACATCCGTACCATGCGATAAACCAGAAATTTGTAACAACTCCGCAAAAGTTGACGGCTTGGTCTGAGTCAGCATCCCTCTGACAAAACTGGTCCCAAATTCTGGTACCCCTAAAGTACCTGTATCAGAAAAAATTTGCTCTTTTGTGACACCTAAGGCTTCAGGACCTGAGAACAAAGACATCACATCAGGATCAGAGAATGGAATATCTTGAGGATCAATACCTGAAATATCTTGTAAGAAACGTATCATGGTCGGATCATCGTGTCCTAATATATCTAATTTCAGCACATTATCATGAATAGAATGGAAGTCAAAGTGAGTCGTGCGCCATTCTGAATGAATATCTTCGGCTGGAAATTGTATAGGCGTAAAGTCATAAACATCCATATACTCAGGAATAACGATAATTCCACCTGGGTGTTGGCCGGTTGTTCGTTTCACCCCTTCAATTCCTTTAGCCAAGCGCTCTTTTTCAGCTTGAGGCACTTGGGTCATGGTATTTTCAAGATAACCCTTCACATAACCAAAGGCCGTCTTTTGTGCAACGGTGGAGATAGTCCCCGCACGAAAGACATGGTCTTCTCCAAATAAAACTTTAGTATAAGCATGAGCTTGCGGTTGATATTCCCCAGAGAAGTTAAGATCAATATCGGGTACCTTATCCCCTTTAAAACCTAAGAATGTCTCAAACGGTATATCCTGTCCGTCTCGCTTTAAATCTTTGCCACATGATGGACAGGCTTTAGGCGGTAGATCAAAACCTGATCCAACTGAGCCATCCTTAAAAAACTCGTTGTAATGACAATCCGGACAGTAATAATGTGGCACTAAAGGATTAACTTCGGTTATTCCAGTCATTGTCGCTACAAAACTAGAACCTACGGATCCCCTTGACCCAACTAGATAGCCGTCTTGGTTGGATTTTAGAACCAGCTTTTGCGAAATTAAATAAATAACAGCAAATCCATTAGAGATAATCGAATGTAATTCTTTTTCCAATCTTTTTTCAATTAATTCTGGTAAAGGATTTCCATACATTTCGTAGGCCTTGCCATAGGCCAAATCACGAATTTTTTGATCAGAGCCTTCAATATTTGGTGTGAATAGTTTTGAGTGGATCACTTCAATGTCGTCTTCGACCCAATCGGCTATTTTATTCGAATTAGTTACCACTAATTCATAAGCCAAATCTTCTCCTAAGAAAGAAAACTCTTCTAGCATCTCATTAGTCGTTCTAAAATGGAGTGGTGGGAAATGGAGGTCGCGATTAGCATTGCGTTTTAAAGACTTGAGTAATATTTCACGGTAAATCGAATCCCGTTCTTCTAGGTAGTGAACATCTCCAGTAGCCACTAGTAACTTGTTATGTTCATTGGCTAGCTTAACCATTCCTTGCATGATCTTAAATAAATCTTCACGAGATCTAATCAAGGTTTCTTCAATCAGGGTGTCATAGACAGAAGGGGGTTGAATTTCTAAATAATCATAATATCCTACTAATTCACTAGCTTCTTGATAACCCTTCTGCATCAAGGTTGTAAAAACTTCTCCATTGGAGCAAGCGGAACCGACAAGTAAATTTTCTCGATACTGATTTAAGACAGACCGTGGTATTCTGGGTTCGCGATAAAAATACTCCACATTGGAAATAGAAATCAATTTAAAGAGATCTTTGAGACCTGCTTGATTTTTAGCAATTAAAGTAGCATGAAAAGGTCTTATCTGTTTATATGCATCACCTTTACCCATCTCTTTATTCAACAGATTATGGTGGGTCATTTGATATTGCTCATTGGCTTGTTCTAGTAACTTAAACAAGATATGACCCGTTGTTTCCGAGTCATAAATAGCTCGGTGGTGTTGTTCTAAAGTTACACCGTAACGCTTGGCAAGATTGTTCAATCGGTGTCCTTTTATATTGGGGTTTACCAACCTTGATAGGGCAAGTGTATCAATCACTGGTAAATTATTCATAGCTATGCCATGACGCACATAGGCTTGATTAATAAAGCCCATATCAAAGGAAGCATTATGTGCCACCAAAATGGTGTCTTGTGTAAATGCTAAAAATTTGTCTATTACTTCTTTTTCACTTGGTGCATCTTCTAGCATTGCATCGGTAATGCCTGTCAGTTCTGTTGTAAAGGATGAAAGTGGATGACCAGGATTAATAAAGGCCTCGAAAGTATCAATTACATTCCCCTTGTGCATTTTAACAGCAGCTAATTCAATCATACGATCATAGACAGAGGATAATCCGGTCGTTTCCACGTCAAAAACAACATAATTAGCTTCTGAAAGATCATGATCACTTTCATTATAAGCAATAGCTTCACCATCATTAACAATATTAGCTTCAATACCGTAAATCACTTTAATATCGTTTTCTTTACCCGCATAATAAGCTTCTGGGAAAGCTTGAGCACCAGCGTGGTCGGTAATAGCTATAGCTGAATGTCCCCATCGAGCCGCTGTTTTAATATAATCTGAAACACTATTGGTCGCATCCATTTGAGACATATTAGAATGTAAATGGAGCTCTACTCTTTTTTGACCTTCAAAGCTATCTTGACGTTTTTTAGGATTTAACTTACGAATCGAACGAGGCCTAAAATCTAGTTCACCAGAATAATTATCTGGGACCATATCCCCTTCCATTCTCAGCCAGTCTCCTACTTGAAACTGATGAATTTGCTCCTTAGTTAAGCGTCGTCCAGAAATTAATTTGACAGCCACAGAGGAAGTATAATCCGTCACTTTCATGATGGATAAAATTTCTCCCGATCGTAAATCACGGATATCATTGGCGAAGACATAACCTTCGATTACTTGTTTGTATTGATTTTCTGGCAAATCAATAATAGGAGTAGCTGTGATATTAGGGATGTCTTTTCCTACTGGCTTAATTTCACTAATATTGACTGATTGTTTCTGCTTTTCTTGTTTTTTCTCTTCATTTTCAATCGCTTCTAGTAGGTTTTGATGATCCAATTCTTCTAAACGCTGTTTAGTTGTTAAATGAGTGGCATCGCTTAAGGATTGATCAACATAGTAAATGATTTTTATTCCTTTAAAGCCTACTTGATCAAAGTGTCTTTTAATTATGTGATCGTATTTATTATCAAATGTATCTACTTGACTCTGACTCGCTAAACCTATTTCAAATAGTTTTGTACTTGCATCATAAGAAATGGAGGCATCTTGTAAACAAACTCTTAAAAAAGGTGTCTCATTCATAATAACAGTTTTTATTTTTTCCCAATAATCCTCAATTAACTGACTATTATCAGTTTCAGCCTTATCAAAGTGCCACCATATTTCGGTTTCTACTATTTGAGCAAAAGCCTGTCGCATAGTAGTTAGTAATAAGTAATAGAGGTCTGGGTGAATCCGCTGTGGGAATCTCAAATGAAAAATCCAGCGTTGGCTGTCTGCTAAAACTTCCACTTGCTCAATTTGACCTCCTGCTAATGCACTTAGAATGTCTGGATCAGTAATGTTTAGTTGCTCCAATAAAACATCGAATAAAGTTTTTTCTTTGCTCATATGAATCCTTTCTTTTTACTTGTGTCGCATTTAATTTTACAATGCATCACTTAAAAAAACCCGTAAAAGACAGGGATTTTGTTCCTAGAAAAATGCTCGCATAATGTCATTCCAAGTAACTGCAATCATCAAAATCAATACTAAAACAACCCCTACCATGGTAACTAAACCTTCTTTTTCTTGGCTGAGAGCTTTACCTCTAACTAATTCAATTAAGTTCAGGACAATTTTTCCTCCATCTAATGCCGGTATCGGTAATAAATTAACAATTCCTAGATTGGTGGATAAGGAGGCAAGAAAAGCAACCATATCGATCAAGCCTTCATTAGCAACCGTGCTAGTTGCCTGAGCCATTGCCACAGGTCCTCCTAACATATTTAAATCAAAACCACGTGAAAATAATGTGGCCAAGGCCGAAAGGACCATGATGAAAGTTCGATAGGTAGCTGTAAAACCAAAAAACAAACGATCTTTAAGCGATGTCGATTGACTGACGGTAATTCCTAATGAACCATATCCCAATTCATTCTCCTCCAATTGGAGTTCTTTTTTAATGACTTGGTCTTGTCTTTGAATTTCTAATCGTACTGTCTCTTTAGGGTATTGGGCAATTAAATCCACTAAGCCTTGCCAATCTTTGGTCTCTTCTTCATTAACTTTAGTGATTCGATCCCCAGCTTGCAAACCAGCTCCTGCAGCAGGACTGCCCTCAACTACTTGACCTATTTGATTGGTAGTGGTAGGAATTCCTGGAAGCATTAAACCGACTATCGCAAAAGCAACAATCGATAAGATAAAGTTATTAAGTGGCCCACCAAAATTAGTGAGAATCTTATGCCAAACTGGAACTGATTCATAACGCGTTGCTAAGGGGGCTACACGAATAATGGTTCCATCTTTTTCAATGATTTCTGCTTGAGGATGGACATGATAAGTTTTAAGAAATTCTTCCCCTTGTTCATAAACTTCAAGAGTCATCTCATTTACCAAATCGGCCTTATCTAATCGAACAGGTAGTTCATTGATATCACTAGTCTCACTAAGGTTAATTTTAATAACCTTATTTTGTTCATTGAAAGTTAAACCTAAAGATTGTCCCGGTTGAACTTCAGCTTCTTCATTTAAACCAGCTAAACGAACATAACCTCCCATTGGTAAAGCACGAATAGTGTAGGTGGTCCCATCTTCGGCTTGTTTTGAAAAGATTTTAGGTCCCATCCCTAGTGAAAATTCTCTCACTAAGATGCCTGCTTTTTTAGCCCAATATAAGTGCCCAAACTCATGAATAATCACAATAATCGAAAAGATAATTAAGAAAACTAAAACTGTTTTTAACATCGCTTACTCCATTTCTAATTAAACACCTAAAAAGTTATTCCATACAACAAACATGATGCTGGCAAATATTGTTGAATCAAAACGATCCAATACTCCCCCATGTCCTGGAAGTAATTTGCCCGAATCTTTCACACCAAAGTCTCTCTTATAGGCGGATTCTACTAAATCACCGAACTGACCAGCTATAGAGATAAGAATGGTTAAAAAGCCAAGATATTGTGGGTTTTTTATTTCAACAGTAAAAAAGAGACTGTAAATACTAGCGACTACAAAAGCGGTTGCTACGCCACCCAAAGCTCCTTCTACTGTTTTGTTAGGACTTATTCTGGGAGCCAGCTTATTCTTCCCATACTTTCTACCTATTAAATAAGCTCCAGTATCCGTTGACCAAATCACCAAAAGAACATATAGAATAGTCGTTAAACCAAGGTCTCTAATCATTATTAAATAACGAAAGCCAAAACCTATATAAAGCGAAGCAAAAATTAAAGTGGATGCATCTACAAAATTAAAACGTTGATAATTATAAACCGTCAAAATCAACAATAACATTCCTGCTAAATAAAAAATCATCAAGGGGTCTGCTTCAGAAAAAATAGGACCAAAATATTTCTCTGGTAAGAGGACCGAGGCTAAGGCTAAAGTTGATATTAAGCCTATTTCATTTAAATAATCGATTTTTTTCATCTCAGCCATTTCGTACAAGGCTATTGCACCCAACAACATTATACAATAGCTAAACCATTTCCCACCCAAGATGACAAATGGTAGATAAATAGAGATCCCAATAATTGCTGTAATGATTCTTTGTTTCATTTTGATCCCTACTCCTTTCTAACATTTAAGAGATTTTACCGAATCTTCTCTGTCTTTCACTATAAGCTGCAATCGCTTGATCAAAGTCTTCAGTTGAAAAATCAGGCCATAAGACCTTTGTAAAATAGAATTCACTATAAGCTAATTGCCATAATAAGAAATTGCTGAGTCTTAATTCACCAGAAGTTCGAATCATCAAGTCTGGATTTGAGTATGAAGCAAGATCTTGAGTCATTAGAGACTGATCAACTAATTCTTCGGTAATTTCTTCTGGCTTTATTTCATTTTTTAAAACTGCCTGACTAATACTTTGAATGGCTTGAACTATCTCTTGACGTCCACCATAATTTAAAGCAATGTTTAAAATCAATCCACTATTATCCTGCGTTTTTTCTACTGCTCGATCTAAGATTTTCTTAGTTTCTTCAGGTAAACGATTAGCATTACCAATATAGGTAACTTTAACATTATTTTCCATTAATTGAGGCATGAAGGATTCAAAAAAGTCTTTTGGCAAAGACATTAAGTAATCCACTTCATCCTTGGGACGCGCCCAATTCTCTGTAGAAAAAGCATAAACCGTTAATACCTTGATTTTAAGTTGATGTGCACGAATGGTAATTTTTTTGATGGTCTCGACTCCCTTTTTATGCCCCATTACTCGAGGTAAAAAACGCTTTTTAGCCCAGCGACCGTTACCATCCATAATAATTGCAACATGGTTAGGGATCTTCATATTATCTAAATTCATGGTTGTTTCCTTTCAGTAGCATAAATACCTTTTAATTATAGCAGAAAGAAATTGTATATTAAAAGAAAACTAGAAGAAGTTGTTTAATCATAAAATTCTAATCATTCATAATAAAAAATCAAGTCAAGACTTCTTGACTTGATTTTTGGTCGGTTTTTAGTTATTTCTGATTTCATCTTCTTTAACTGAAGTTAGGCGATCAATTTCCTTAGTCGCATTATCAGTTATTTGCTGAATATCCTTTTCATAACGTTTTAATTCATCTTCAGTAATTTCACTATCTTTTTCAAGTCGCTTAGCTTCATCCATTGCATCTCGACGAATATTTCTTACTGAAACTTTTGCATTTTCTTGTTCTTTACCGATTACTTTAACTAATTCTTCTCGTCTTTCTTTAGTCAATGCAGGTATCACAAGACGAATAACTTCACCGTCATTTGTAGGTGTAATTCCCACATCACTCATCATGATTGCACGCTCAATATCTTGAAGCGAACTCTTATCATAAGGTGAAATTACTAACATTCTTGCTTCAGGTGTATTAATTGAAGCTAACTGGTTTAATGCCGTAGGTGTTCCATAGTATTCAACCATGACACGGTCTAAAATACTAGCATTAGCAACTCCAGCGCGAATAGTTCCTAATTCACGTTGAAAAGCTTCAATTGATTTTTGCATTCGGCTTTCAGTATTTTTTAATATATTATCAGCAGCCATTTTCTTCCTCCTATATGATCCATAGTTATTTTATTATACCATATTTAAGCATTGTAAGAAAAGTTAGAACTAATCATGATTAGTTCCAACAGTTGTTCCAATATTTTCACCAAGAATGACACGTTTAATATTCCCAGGTTCGTTTAAGTTAAAGACAACTAATGGAATGTTGTTATCCATAGACAAGGAAGAGGCCGTAGAATCCATTACTTTTAAGCCTTTAGAGATAACATCCAAGTGGGTTAAATTTTCATATTTAGTAGCTGTTTCATCCGTCTTTGGATCTGCACTGTAAACACCATCCACATTGTTTTTAGCCATCAGAATAACGTCTGCTTCAATTTCAGCCGCTCTCAAAGCAGCAGTGGTATCTGTTGTGAAATAAGGGTTACCAGTACCACCAGCGAAAATAACTACTCGACCCTTTTGAAGATGACGAATCGCACGTCTGCGAATATAAGGCTCAGCTACAGCACGCATTTCAATAGATGTTTGAACTCTTGAGGGGACATCCAGATTTTCTAATGCATCTTGCAAGGATAAAGCATTCATTACAGTTGCTAACATACCCATATAATCTGCTTGTGCCCGGTCCATTCCCATTTCAGCACCAATCGATCCACGCCAAATATTTCCGCCCCCTACAACAATAGCTATTTCAATGCCTAATTGATAAACTTCTTTAAGTTGTTGGGTAATTGAACGGACTGTCGCAGGGTCAATGCCAAATCCATTTTCACCTGCTAAAGCCTCTCCACTCAGTTTTAGAATTGCTCTTTGATATTTTGTTTTAACCATTATTCTCACCCTTCTTTTCCTTTAAAAAGACCCCAGCAAAAACTGGGGTCTCTATTAAATGTTGTAAATTACTTGCCCATTTGAGCGGCTACTTCTTCAGCAAAGTTATCTTTACGTTTTTCAATTCCTTCTCCAACTTCAAAACGTACATACTCAGTAACTTTACCCCCTTTAGCACCAACATAATCTGCAACTTTTTGATCGCCATCTTTAACGAAAGCTTGCTCGTTCAATACGATTTCGCCGTAGAACTTATTCATACGACCTTCAACAATCTTGTCGACAATCTTTTCAGGCTTGCCTTCGTTTAATGTTAGCTCGCGTTGAACAGTTTTTTCGCGTTCAATTACTTCAGCATCTACATCTTCACGATTTAGGTATTTAGGGTTGATTGCAGCAACATGCATCGCAACGTCTTTAGCTACATCTTCATCTTTAGAATCTGCAACGACAGTTAAAACACCAATCCGTCCTCCTTGGTGAGAATATTCACCGAAGACATCATTATCCCCTTTATTTAAAAGGGCAAAGCGACGGAAAGAAAGTTTTTCACCAATTACAATAGTTGATTCTGTAATTAATTCTGCGATTGTTTGTCCATTAACTTCCAAGGCATTGGCTGCTTCCATATCAGCTGGTTTACCTTCAGCAACAGCTTTTACAATATCATTAACTAATGTAATGAACTTGTCATTTTTTGAAACAAAGTCTGTTTCAGAGTTTACTTCAACTAATGCAGCAGTATTTCCATCAATATAGCTTGCAGTTAAACCTTCTGCAGCGATACGGTCTGCTTTCTTAGCAGCCTTTGCAAGTCCTTTTTCACGTAATAAGTCGACTGCTTTGTCCATATCTCCATCAACTTCAACTAAGGCTTTCTTAGCATCCATCATTCCAACACCAGTCATATCACGTAATTCTTTTACTTGTTTTGCAGTTACTTTTGCCATCTATAAAATCCTCCTTGGAAATATCATTCAATAATGTGCTACCTTAATTATTATATCAAAATTATTCAGCTTGCTAAAGCCTAATGTATGTATTTTCATAAAAAAGCTGTCTAAAGATGCTTGGCAACTTTTGACAGCTTTTCTTAATTTATTTATTCAGCTTCAGTCGCTGGAGAGCTTTCAGCTTCTTCTGATTCTGTATTTTCTTCCTTGTTGTCAAATAAGTTATCAAAGAATTGGCTATCCCCTTGCTCATCAGTGTCCACGTCAATTTGACCTTGATTTGCTTCAATTGTTGCTTCTGCCATAGAGCTTGTAATTAATTTAATGGCACGAATGGCATCATCGTTTGCTGGAATAACATAGTCAATCTCATCAGGGTCACAGTTAGTGTCCACCATCGCAACAATTGGAATATTTAATTTACGAGCCTCTTGAACCGCGATACGCTCTTTGCGTGGGTCTACGATAAAGATCACGTCAGGTATTCTTGGCATATCTTTGATGCCACCTAAGAATTTTTCTAATCGATCCCACTCTTTACGTAATTCACCGACCTCTTTTTTAGGAAGCACATCGAAAGTTCCATCTACTTCCATTTGCTCTAAAGCTTTTAGACGACGAATACGTCCTTGGATGGTATCCCAGTTTGTTAATAAGCCACCTAACCAACGGTGGTTAATGTAGTACTGACCTGCTCTTTCAGCTTGTTCTTCAATTGCTTGCTGAGCTTGCTTTTTAGTGCCTACGAACAAAGCAACGCCACCATCAGCAACTGCATCTCGCATGAAATTATATGCTTCATCTACCAACTTAACCGTTTTTTGTAAGTCGATGATGTAAATACCGTTACGTTCTGTAAAGATGTAACGTTTCATTTTAGGATTCCAGCGACGTGTTTGGTGTCCAAAGTGCACACCAGCTTCTAACAATTGTTTCATTGAAATAACTGCCATATTATAAACTCCTTTTGGTTTTGTATTTTCCTCCGCTAGTTTCATTTAGCTATTAGACTCATGAGAGCACCCTAGTAACTATCCACTAACGTGTGAATTGTGCCTAAGCACTCTTATAAATATAAGCTATTCGATCAAAAAATGCAAATGAATTTTTGCTTTTAAACTATTTTAATTCAACTTTACTTTTTTCACTCATACATTTGCTTTATAACGCTCCATTCAGCTAAACTAAGAGCTAGGAGGTGTCAGCATGTCATCATTATATACTTATTTAGAGCAATATGGTCAATTAAGCTTTCAAGAGGAACCCTTTAATGAACTAGATGCTGCGATTATCTTAGAACTAACCTACCTCCCTATCGATCGGTTTTTTACCGATTCAATGGATTTTAAAGATGGTTTAACTTTTAAGCATCTAGCTAGACTATACCAACCCTTTAACCAATATTTTCAAGAAACCGATCAAACAATGGCCAATCCTTTTAGGAGTCAACTGATTAAAAAAATCGCAGACTATCGTCGGTTTAAAAATTTAAGAATTAGTGGTTTTTTAAACTCAATAGACTTTAAATTAGAAACTCAGTCAGCCTTTCTATTAGTAGATTTAGGAAACAACTTCCTTTTCGTTTCTTTTCGTGGCACTGATGACATGATAGTAGGTTGGAAGGAGGATATCATCCTCACCTACCAATCATCCATTCCGGCACAAATTATTGCGAGCCAATACCTTGAAAAAGTCATTCAAGCTCATCCGACCAGTCATTTAATAATAGGAGGACATTCTAAAGGAGGCCACTTAGCTCTCTATGCAGCTAGCCAAATGTCTCTTGAAACTATTAGTCAGATTAAATTAATTTACACTTTGGATTCACCTGGCTTTCATACCGTTAACTTGCGTCAAAATAAGATGAAACGTGTGAACCAAAAGCATATCCGTATTATTCCTGAAGATAGTATTATTGGTAACTTGCTTTTCCATGATCAAAAAGCCATTATAATTAAAAGTAAAAAGCGTGGACTGATGCAACATAATCTAGCAAATTGGAAAATTGAAGGGAAACAATTTCAACGAGCGAAACAATTAACAATCACCAGCCAAAGTATCAATCAAATCAATAAAAACTGGATCTTGCGAAACTCTCCCGCTAGACGAAAACGTATTATCTCTGCTCTAATTGACTTAATTGATGCCTGTGAAGCGCAATCGATTAACCAACTCATTAATCAGCCAACCTATTATCTTAACAAAGTTCATTACCGTTTTAGACAATTTGACCCATCCTTGCAAAAGGATTTGCGTGATTTTGCTAAACAGTATATTCAATTTTTTAGAAATGATTTAAGACAATATCATTTAATAAATCTCAATCAATCGATTATCGAAGCGCGAAAGAACTTTAAACAAATGGTAAAAGTATTTTATAATGCCTTTGGCAGCGATAAAAAAAAATCCTATTCTGATAAATAACAGAATAGGATTTTTTTATTTTCTAGACCTAGGCGGTCCTAGAATTTCTGACCATATAATGGCTTCTTTTAACTGATTGGAATGGTTGGTAGAATCCTCTCGAGAGCTTAATCGTTGAACCTGCATTGGTTGACTAAACTCAGCTAACTCTTCCCCTTCAATAATGAATTGTTCCATTTCATAGTCCATATCAGAAAAATCATTAAAATCTTGGGTAACCGTTGAAGATTTAGCGATTAAATCTCCTTTGCTAGGATGCTCTTGAAATTCATTCACAAAATCCTCGTAGTATTTAGCAATTTCTAATAATTTTTCACGGTTAGGGTGATATGCCGACAATTGAATAGCTTTATCTTTAACTGCTTGAGGACCTTGCTCAATCAATTGATTTACTTGTTTTTTTAAATCGTTAGAAAAAGATTGTATATCCTTTCGATATTTTCTTTTTAAACGATCGATTGTTTGAGAATCTACATCAATCTTTCCTTCTTGAATTTTATTAACTTCTGATTCAAATTTTTTCTCTGATTCTTCATCGGTCTCAAAGAAATTATCGAGATTGGGATACTTTTCATGATAAGTAGTTATTTCTAATTGATCTAAACTTTGAAACATTTTATCCTTAATGGAATCAAAAGAACCATTCTGACGATTCATTTTTTTTATTTTTGAACCGAAATAGTTGATAATAAATCCCAGAATTATTATTTCAAAAAATCCCATTATAATCACTCATTTTCATTATTATGTGGCGTACCACTTTTTGCAATCGATTCACGCATTTGTGTATCTGATTGAATATTTTCTAAATCATAATAATCCTTAATACCGATACGCCCATTACGGAAGGCTTCAGCAACAGCTAGAGGAACTTGAGATTCCGCTTCAACCACCTTGGCACGCATTTTCTGAACTTCGGCAATATTTTCTTGCTCTTGAGCAACGGCTACTGCACGACGCTCTTCAGCCTTAGCTTGAGCAATCTTCTTATCTGCTTCCGCTTGATCGGTTTGTAATTTAGCTCCAATATTACGTCCGACGTCAACGTCAGCAATATCAATCGAAAGTATTTCAAAAGCAGTTCCTGAGTCTAAACCTTTTCTAAGGATTGTTTGCGAAATGGAATCGGGATTTTCCAATACAATGGAGTGGGTCGAAGCTGAACCTACAGTCGTTACAATACCTTCCCCTACACGGGCAATGATTGTTTCTTCACCCGCACCACCTACTAATCGTTCAATATTAGCACGTACAGTAACTTTAGCTTTGGCTTTAACTTCAATACCATCCATAGCTACACCTGCAATAACCGGTGTTTCAATAACCTTCGGGTTAACTGAAACTTGAACGGCTTCAAAAACATTTCGCCCTGCTAAATCAATAGCGGCAGCTTGTTCGAACTCTAAATCAATATTAGCACGCTGGGCAGCTATCAAGGCATCAACCACTTGGTTAACGTCTCCACCTGCTAAAAAATGAGCTTCTAATTGATCAGTTGTAATCGGTACACCGGCTTTGGTGGCTTTAATTAAGGGATTAACAATATAAGCAGGCTTAACTCTTCTTAAGCGCATCCCTATTAAATCACCTATTGAAACTTTAGCGCCGGAAAAATAAGCAGTTACCCATAAGCCAATTGGAACAAATCTTAAGAACACTGAAATCAAGAAAATCAGTAATAAAATAATAACTACAGTCATCACTATGGGTGACCCTTCATCCAGATAAAAATTATCCATTCATTTCGCTCCTTACATAAATTTTTTTGTCAACAACTTTGACAATTTTAATCGGTTGGTTAGCAGCTATCATCTCTTCTAGACTGTATGCTTCAAAATAATGATCATCGACTTTTATTTTACCAACCGGCCTCAAGCCTCCTACCGTTATTCCTTCTTTACCAACTAAGCTTGCAAGATAAGTATGATCCTTAGTCTCTGAATTGGAATTTGCATCTTTGTTAATTGCTTTATCCAAGATAAAATCGGGACTAAACTGCAAATTGTAACCCATCTTATTAAAAATCAAGAATAAAATGAGAACAATCGCTAAGCTAGCTAATACAATTAGAGTAACAGTCGATAAATCTTGAAACTTTAGCCATAAACCTAAAATAAAAGCGATTAAGCCAACTGATCCTGTTAAACCTAAATCTGGTATATACACCTCAAGAATCAGCAATATGACACCAATCATAAAGATTAAATAGTGCAATATTGCCTGGCCTTCTATCCCAAAAAACATGGCAAAAAGAACAGCTGCAATGGACCATAATAACCAAGTCCAGCGCGTATATAATGATACTACTAAAGCACTAATTGCTAGAAAAAAACTTATAAGCATGAAACCACCTCCTTTAGTTAAATTATATCATGAAATTGCTTTCATTAGTAGCAAAATCATGCGAACTAAAGTCTTATAATTTCATATTTAAATAAAAACTCCTAATTAAGGGTAGGCACTGCACCCCATAAATAGGACAGAATAAAAACACCTTTGTTAGGCTGCTTGTTGGCGTTTTAATTCGATTTTGAGTGGATTTATCTCGCTAAGTTCTTCGAATCCTTTGCCATAAGTCTATTGTTTACCGCCGGCTTGATTGAAGCGCTAGGTTTGACTTTAACGATCCCAAGGCCAGCAAATTTTTACTTGAGACGTGTTCTTAATGTTTCATTCATCTATTATTTGATTATTAGTCCGGCCTTCATTTTTCATTTCAATACATTTCGATTTTGTTTCTGCAGAGTAAGCTAGGTGATTAACCCTAATCAAACACCTCCATTAAATTCATTTCACACGAATTCAACGGAGGTGTTTTTATGTTTGCCTCACTATTTGGGGTCAGTGCCTAAATCAGGGAGGGAGTTTAATAAAATTAATTAAAATCTTGATTTGACTCTTGATTATCATCAGCTACTTGCTTAAAAGAGTCGTATTTAGCAATATGTAATAACTTTTGTCTTTCTTCGTAAGAATAAGTCTCACGCTCTAGGACATCGCGCTTAATTATTTTGTAGATAGCGGAAGCTATCGGAACTCCTAGCAACATACCAGCTACTCCGTATAGTCCCCCGCCAATGGTTACAGCGAATAAAACCCACATACCTGGCAATCCTATCGATCCTCCCACAACTCGTGGATAAATGACATTTCCTTCGAATTGCTGGATGAGAATGATAAAGATAATAAACCATAATGCCTGGGGAACCGATTGCACTGAAATTAATAAGGCACCAATAGCTCCTGAAATATAAGCGCCTAGCATAGGAACCAAAGCAAAGAAACCAGTTAGAGATCCAATCATTCCAGCATAAGGAAATCTAAAGATCCACATACCTACGGTAACTAAAAAACCTAATATGATTGCTTCAATCACAGATCCTGTAAAGAAATGTTTAAAAGAGTCATTCAATGTCGTTAACACATAAAATATTCTGCGTGATACCGGCTTACTAGTATAAGTGGTAACGATTCTTAAAAATTGGTCCATTAGTTTTTCTTTCGATAACAGTAAATAGATAGAGAAAATGAAGGCCAATACTCCATTAATAATAATAGAAGTTAAAGAACCGACCGTAGAGAGGGTGGTATTTACTACTCCAGTGATAAATCGATTTCCCATATCTTGAATACTTTTAAGAATATCAGCCCAATTTATTTCAAAACGGTCTAAGAATTCCATCGATTCTGCTGGTAACATTTTCTCAAGATTGGTAAGTGCTTCTTCTATGCGAGTAATTTGAAAGGGAACAGCTGTAATAAACTCTGTAATTACATTGTAAACTTGTGGTAAGACCAAGCCTAAGACAAATAACAATACTAAAATAATTGTTATAAGAGACAAAAGAATGGCGATCGGGCGTCGGTAGGGTTTAATCCAACTTTTATCTGAGACTTTCTTTAGCAAGTCTTCATAACGCACCATTAAAATATTTAAAACATAAGCAATCGCGAGGCCCGAAAGAATCGGTAAAAAAACTTGGCCTAAACGATTAATCCATGAAAAAATCACATCATAATTAAAGATTGCTAAGACTAAACCAGCAATTAAAAAGATGTAGCGAACAACAATTTTATCTAATCTATCAATTTGTTTCAAAAGCATTCCCCTTTCTCATGCATTCTATTCTAGCATCTTTTAGTCCTTTTTACACCATTTAGAAGGTATGTTTTCACTAGTTTAATTGTAAAAAAGGCCCTGATAATCAATCAGGACCCTAACTTATAGTAAAAGATTTAATTAGAAGATTTGGCAATTAATTACCGGATGCTAACCCTTCAAATTGCAAATGATCATTAGCTAAATCCACTTTTACAAGTGAGTTTGGCAGAATATCACCCGCTATAATCGCTTTAGCTAATGGATTTTCCAATTCTTTAGTAATAAAACGTAATAAAGGACGGGCTCCATAAATCGGATCATAACCTTTATCCGCTAGCCAATTGATGGCTTCTGAGGTTAATTGGAGTTCAATTTCTTGATAAGCCAAACGATGACGTAAATCTTTTAAGAATTTCTCTACTACACCTTGTAAATCTGCTCGAGTTAAAGGTTTAAAGAGAACGACATCATCAATTCGGTTGAGAAATTCAGGTTTAAAGTGGTTGCTTAAGGCTTGATTTACTTGTGTTTCTACTTCAGCTAGAATTTCTCCCTTATCACTCACTCCTTCTAATAATAAATGAGAAGCAATATTAGAAGTCATGATTAAAACAGTGTTTTTGAAATCTACAACACGACCTTTAGAATCAGTCAGACGGCCATCATCTAAAACTTGTAAGAGAATATTAAAAACATCTGGGTGAGCTTTTTCAATCTCGTCTAATAAGACAATGGAATATGGACTACGTCTTACAGCTTCTGTTAATTGGCCACCTTCTTCATAACCAATATAACCTGGAGGGGCCCCGACTAAACGAGAAACGGAATGCTTCTCCATGTACTCAGACATATCGATTCGAACCATGTGGTTTTCATCATCGAATAAGACTTCGGCCAAGGACTTGGCTAATTCTGTTTTACCAACACCGGTTGGACCTAGGAAGAGGAAGGAACCAATTGGTTTACGTGGATCTTGCAAACCAGCTCTTGATCTTAGGATAGCTTGTGTTACTTTTTCTACCGCTTCATCTTGCCCCATCACTCTTTGATGAAGCGTTTGATCCAAGTGCATTAACTTGGTTCTTTCTCCTTCAACTAAGCGACTGACTGGAATACCAGTTAATCTTTCAACTACTTTGGCTATTTCAACATCAGTCACACGTTCTTGAGTTAACCGTTCAGTATCAGACTGTAAAGTTTCTTCTGCTTTAGCCTCTAACTCTTTTAATTCTTGCTCTAAATGCGGAATTTCGCCATGCTGTAAGCGAGCCGCTGCTTCAAGATCATAATTACTCTGAGCTTCTTCTAACTGTCTACGCGCATTATCTAAGGCTTCTCGCTTATCTCTTAAAGCGTTAGAAGCTTCTTTTTCTACTTCCCAACGCATTTTCAGTTGATTGGCTTCTTCTCTTAAATCAGCCAATTCTTCTTGAAGATTTTCTAAACGTTTCTTAGAAGCCTCATCAGATTCTTTTTTCAAGGCAGCCTCTTCAATTTCTAATTGCATTAACCGTCGGTTGACAGCATCCATTTCAGTTGGCATAGAATTCATTTCTACGCGAATAGTAGCAGATGCCTCGTCAACTAAGTCAATTGCCTTATCTGGTAAGAAACGATCGGTAATATATCGATGTGATAAGGTTGCAGCGGCCACTAAGGCATTATCATGGATATTGACCCCATGGTGAATCTCGTAACGTTCCTTTAGACCTCTTAGGATAGAAATAGTATCTTCAACTGTTGGTTCTTGGACTAAAACGCGCTGGAATCGACGTTCTAAGGCCTTATCTTTTTCAATGTTTTCACGATACTCGTCTAAGGTTGTCGCACCAATACAGTGCAATTCTCCCCTTGCTAGCATCGGTTTTAACAAATTACCAGCGTCCATCGATCCTTCTGTCTTACCTGCACCAACAATGGTATGAATCTCATCAATGAAGAGTAAAATTCTCCCTTCGGATTCTTTTACCTCTTTAAGAACGGCTTTTAAACGTTCCTCAAATTCTCCACGATATTTTGCTCCTGCTATTAAGGAGCCCATATCTAAGGAATAAAGTTCCTTATCTTTTAAGTTTTCGGGAACATCTTTGCGAACAATTCGATGGGCCAATCCTTCGATAATGGCTGTTTTACCTACACCTGGCTCACCAATTAGAATCGGATTGTTCTTGGTTTTTCTAGATAAAATTCTGATAACATCACGAATTTCTTCATCACGACCGATTACTGGATCCAGCTTATTATTTTTAACCGCATCATTAAGATTCGTTGCATATTTATCTAGAGACTCATAAGTCTCTTCTTGGTTTTGTGATGTCACACGATCTCCCCCTCTTAATTTCTCAATTCTTTCTCTTAGTAGGGACTCATTAATAGCCTTTTGGTTTAACCATTTGGTCAAAGGATTATTTTTTTGCTTATATAAAGCTAGTAGAATCACTTCAGTGGCTAAGTATTCATCCTTATATTTCTTTGCTATTTGACTGGCGTCATTCAATAACTGAGTAAATCTTTGACTAAAGTGTTGGCCATATTGAATATTTTGACCGGCAACTTGAGGTAATTGATCAATTTCTCCTTCAATCACTGCTTGAAAAGCCGACCGATCAACACCTATATCTTCATATAATTTTGCAGCATAATGGTCTGCTTGAATAAATATACGCCATAAATGCGGGATATCAATCTCTTGATGCTGTCTTCTAATAGCAATTTGTTGCGCTTCAGCTATGGCGCTTTGCAAAGTGGTTGTCATTTTTTCTATCATATTCTCACTCCTTAAGGTCAGAATTGGTCAAATTATTTAATCTATATTAAAAGCTCTCTCAAAGAGCTTAAATTGAGTATAACCTATTGGTCAGGAATGGTCAATAGGTTGGGGCAAAATTTTTAGGAAAAAATAAACTTCTACTAAATTACTTAAATTATTTTAAAAAGTAATTAATTTCCACTTGTATAGAATCTAAATCAATCAATGAATGATCCTGATAATATTTCTTAATAGTCTTTTGACTCTGATCAATTATAAAATTTAATTGATGCCAGTCTGAGAGGTCAAGTGCATATTCTTCAATTAATAGAGAGATTCGTTGTAAGACTATATCCTTAATTCGATTCCTTTCGATACTGATTAAGAGAGGAAAGCCACTACGAATATCTGTGGCGATCATTGAGGAGGGTAAAAGAAGAATCAGTTTGAAAACCAATTGATTGATTTGGTCTTGGCTAACTTTTTCAATATAAGAACTTAAATCCACCCGATGGTCTAACCATTGTTTAGTTTTTTGCAAGCAATCACCTTTCTTATTATTCAAAAAAATCTTTTCTTTCTAAAGATAGCTTTTCTACGTACTCCCATATCTGATCGGACTCTTTAAGAGAAGCTGCCTTTAAAAAGCTGGCCATCTTAACAATTTCTTTAAATGGAACCCGATGATAAGCAGGTTCGTGGTTGAAGTATGTATTTTGACTATAGGGTTGATCGATGATGGATTCCACAAATTCTACCGTATCTTGATAAGGAACAAGCGGATCATTTTCGCCATGCCAAATATATAAAGGGCGATTGGCTATCTTTTCGGCTTGCTTACTTAAATCTGACTGATAAATAATGGCAAATTCTTTATGTGTTTCTTTTAAAAGTTGATTATTCGTTAGACTTTGATTAGATGATGACTGGTTATTAATAATATTTTGATCAATCAACTTAGAAATGTGCGCACTCCCCATTAAGGAAACGGCTGCTGAAAGAAATGGGTGTCTACTGAGTAAAAGTAAAGTGGTCATTGCTCCCATTGACATTCCCGAAACTGCCACAAAATTATCCTTAGTCGTCGATTTAAAATGGTCGAATAATAATGGAAATTCTTCTATATTAGCTCGAAGAGCCATTAAAAAACCTTGCAATTCTAGCGACTTTCTATCCCCTCTTTTCCCATGTAAATAGGCATCTGGCATGACTACTCGAAAGCCTTGTCGGGCAATTTCCATACCATAATGTAAATGTTCACCAGCTGAGTTGGTCCACCCATGATAGAAAAAAACAAGTGGTAAGGGCTGATTCACTTGCTCACTAGGAGATAGAGTCCGTCCTGGAAGAGGGCCAAATGGCCCATCTTCAATCACAAAATCAGAAACCATGACATCCATTACATCACTCCTAAAGCTATCTTGGCATAGCGTGATAATTTATCTAAAGACCAGGGTGGATCAAAAGTAATAGTAACTTCAACATTATTAACTTGAGGAACATCTTCGAAAGTTCCATTTAATTCATCCACAATAACATCTGCCATTGGGCACATTGGAGTAGTTAGAGTTAATAAAATCTTTAAAATCCCCTCTCCAGTTAAATCGGCTCGATAAATCAAACCTAAATTAATTAAATCGACCCCTAATTCAGGGTCAATCACATTCGATAAACGATCCACAATCATACGTTCTTCATCATTTAAACTTTTTGTGTCGCGCATTTTTTCTAAATCCATTCAAACGCCTCACTTTCTTTGTTTTCATTCTACATCAATTCAAGCTTTTAGCCAATAATCATGAATAGTTGCCCTTAAGCTTTCATCTTTGCTATAATCGAAGCAATCTCTAAAGGAGGCGAATTAATGAGCCAACATATGATTGCCATTGATTTAGATGGCACTACTCTAAACAATCAATCCAAACTTACTCCTTTAACGATTCAAATATTGCAAAAATTAGATCACATGGGTCATTTAGTTTGTATCGTTACTGGAAGACCTTATCGGACTAGTAAAGAAATTTATCAAGTCTTAAACCTCGTTACACCTATGGTTAATTTTAACGGTGCCTATTGTCACTTCCCTGACCGACCTGAGTGGCTAGCAAGTTACTACCATGAGTTAGATCGTGAAATAGTCTTTGATTTATTTAACCGGCAAGATGAATTAGGCATTCAGCTAGTTTGTGCCGAAGGTAAGGAACGTCTTTATACTTCCTCAATGAATCTTCCTGAGTCACCCTATTATCCAGCCGAAGACGCAAGCTATCAAAAACTTTCTCGACAAACTCTCATTCATAATCCGATTGCTGTAACCCTTTTCACTTCGGAAGCAGACCAAATACCTATTCAAAAGAAAATCATGGCTAGCTATCCAAATCAAGTTTCTGTGCGAACTTGGGGGGGTGAAATACCCGTTTTAGAAGTGGTTAGTAAAAATTTACACAAGGCAGTGGGTGTTAAAACCATTGCTGACTTCTATCATATTCCTCGTCAAAATATTCTAGCCTTCGGTGATGAAGATAACGACTTGGAGATGATTGAATTTGCAGGTCATGGCGTGGCAATGAGTAATGCCATCCAACCCCTCAAAGATATTGCTAACGATATTACTGAGCATTCCAATGATCAAGATGGTCTGGCTCATTATCTTATCGATTATTTTAATCTTTCTTTTAACTAATAATAAGTTATTACTTTATTTCTGGCTTCACTTTGATATAATTTATTTGAAGAGAAAATTCTAATCTTGCTTATTGAAGGAGGCGTTATGATGTTGAAGCAACTTTTCAGTTTGAAAAAATTCAGAAGCTGCATTCAATCACTCTTTCTGAATAGAAACTCTTCCACTCAGCCTGCATTTCTTGGAGGTAACTTCTCAATTAAAATAATCAACTCACATACCCCCTAACCAATTTTTGGTGGGGGTATTTTATTTTATGTCAAGTAAGTGCAGAGACTAATTTGTGAAAGGAGTGTTGGGATTGTCATTAACTCAAACTAAAAAGAAAGGTTAAGGTGATCCAAATGCTTAAATTGCACGTATCTCGCTCCTAGGCGTTAATAGGAATAAAGTAAACCATCCTTTTAGCAAAAGTAATCAGAAACTAAAAAAGAGCAAAGGAAGAATGTACTGACTCCCGAAAGTTGGATTTCATGGTCCAACTTCTTGGGGTCACTATATCCCTTGCTCTTTTACTTTGTTTAGAAATCGTCATCCTCATGCTCGATTCCATCATATAATTGATCAAATTCCATCGGCAGGTTGAAAAAGCTAAAGTCTTCAGATTCCTCTTCTAATGGTCTGTCGACTTGAACTTGTTTCCTCATAGCCTTTTGTTGGTCTCTACTAAAGAAATGTCCTACCACTTTATTCGAACGAATAAAGTTAATAAAAGCTTTAGGGTCTGTTTGTCGAATGGCTTGCTCTAAGGGGAACATTTCATAGCGGTTTAAAACAACCATTAAGACATCTCGTTTATCACGCGAGTAGCCACCTTGTCCTTCAAGAATAGTTACTCCTCGAACAATTGACTTATAAATAGCGTTGACTACTTCATCCGTATTATTAGTAACTACTAAAGCTGTAAGGCGTTGCTCATTGGTATGAATGGCATCAATTGTTTTAGCTAAGGCATAAATGGAGATCAAGGTATAAAGGGCAAATTCCCAATCATATAATAAGCCAGAAGCTAAAATAATTAATGAGTTGATGGCAAAACCAATGAATGCCACATTCATATCAGTAGCACGAGAAATTACCAAAGTAATAATATCTAAACCACCACATGACATACCATATTTAATAGTTATCCCAGAACCAATGCCACAAATCACTCCACCTATAATCGCATTAAGCAACGGATTAGAAGAAATGACTGTTAAAGGAATCATATTAGTTGCTAAGGAAGATACAAAAACAACAATTAAGGTCCAAATAGTAAACTGCTTTCCTAATTTCACCCATGAAAGAATAATAATCGGAATATTAAATAGAAAATAGATATTCCCTACTGTCATATAAGGACCTATAACTGGGATATTCACTGCAAAGTAGTTTAAAATTTGTGCTAAACCAGAAGTACCTGATGAGAAAATATTTCCAGGCATTAAAAAGAGTTTTAAGCCAATACCTATACATAAGGCAGCTGTTAAGGCCACCGTCAGTTCAAATAAAAAGTTTAGCCAAGGTCTTTGTTGTATATATTCAATGATCAATTTATTTTTCCTCCATTAAATCATTGGATTAGCAGATTCGCCTAATTTCTTTTCCAATTCAACAAGTAATGCACGCGCAATACTAGAACCCATTACCAATACTTCATAAATTAAAGTAGGGTCTTGAGTGGCTCTTAGTAGGTTACGCAGGTAAATTTCACCATCTCCTGCCAAATAAAGGTTATAATAACCTGTTTTAGCTTCGTTTAATTCATTGATTGCTTCTAATGCTTCAGGGCGCTGATTATAATCTTTTAATAAATGAACATGACGGTAAATAATCTGAGCATCTAAATGAGCGCCTTTAGCATTTTGAATAATCACTTCTACAACAAGTCTACGCTCTTTACTCACCTTAAATTGAAAACGATATAGGTGGTTTCCGTCTTGAATTTCTTGGTAATTAGCAGGTAATTTCTTTTCTTTTAGTAAAGCATCAAATCTTTCTTTAAATTCTGACATTAATTTCCCTCTTTCCTCACAATAAGTGTAATCGAATTTAAGTATATCAAAGTTTGACTTTGAAACAAAGGATTGACTTTCACAATTAAATTGCATAGCTTATAGATAGAATCATAAAAAATTTATATTATTTGAAAAGAGGTAGGAAATGGATAGATTAGAAAAAGCTCAAACTGTTGAAGATTTAATCGAAATTATAAATCTTGAGGCTATTAAGCAGTTACCTAAAGCAACCGAACATTTTATTTCCGATTTACATGGTGAATTCGAAGCCTTTGATCATTTGCTACGGAACTGCTCAGGTGTTATTTCAATTAAGGTCGATGACCTTTTTCATGATACTCTAACTAAAGATGAAAGGTTAGAATTGTGTTTCAATATTTATTACCCAGAAGACTTGATATTAAATGCCAAAAAAACAAAAGATGAATGGATGACACTCCTAGATCAATTAGTTCAAATTACGCGCCATGTTTCTAGTAAGTATACCCGTTCCAAGGTAAGAAAAGCTCTACCAAAATCCTATGCCTATATTCTAGAAGAACTTATTTATCAATATGACGAAAAAGATAATAAGTCACGCTACTACCACACTATTTTTAACACCGTTATTGACCTCAATCTTGCTGACCACTTTGCCATGGCTTTAGCTCAGTTAATTCAACGTTTTGTGGTTGACCACCTCCATGTATTAGGAGACATCTACGATCGAGGACCAAATCCGGATAAAATCGTAGACCGCCTAATGGAAATTCCTTCGCTTGATATTCAATTAGGCAACCATGATATTATCTGGATTGGTGCCTATTCAGGATCATTAGCTTGTTTGACCAATGTTATCCGTATCCAGCTGCGCTATGGTCATAGTCAACTCTTGAAAGATTATGGAATTGACTTAAGTCGCTTAGCCAAATATGGCCATCGCTATTACCAAGACAATCCAGCCTTTCACCCTCGCGGAGATAATTCCGAATTAAGCCAAGAGGAAATTGATGAAATCACACTCATGCATCAAGCTATTTCGATTATGCAATTCAAAGTGGAAAGTCAAATTATCCAACGGCGTCCTGAATTCAATATGGAAGAAAGACTCTTACTGGATAAATTATCCGCTGACCGTCAAAGTGTCGTGGTTGAGGGCGTTGAATACCCAATTAAGAACGGTTGCTTCCAAAGGGTCGATTCTGCAGAACCCTTTGAACTGACTTTAGGCGAGGAATTAGTACTCTTAGACTTATTGCATCAATTCCAAAATTCTGAAAAGTTACAACGTCATATTAACTTTTTAGTCTCAAAGGGAACCATGTATAAGTGCTACAATGGCAACTTACTTTTCCACGGCTGTATCCCCACTCATCAAGACGGGGAATTTATGAAAGTCACCCTAGATGGTAAAGAATATAGTGGACGCAGTTTGATGGAAAAGTTTGGCGAATCGATTACACGAACTTTTCTAGATAAGAACTCTATGGATGATTTTGATACCGATTTAGTATGGTATTTATGGTGTGGTCCTGTTTCTACACTCTTTGGTAAACATGCCATGAAAACATTTGAACGTTACTTTCTTGAAGATAAAACAACCCATAAAGAAATTCAAAATCCATATTATGAGTTAAGGAATGATGAAGATTTTTGCCTAAAAATGCTGGCAGAGTTTGATTTAGAACCGACCGGCTATATTATTAACGGACACACACCTGTTAAAGCCGTCGCAGGTGAAAAACCGGTTAAAGCCAATGGAAAAATGTTAGTCATCGATGGTGGCTTGGCAAAACCTTATCAAAAAGTAACCGGCATTGCCGGCTATACCCTAGTAGATAATTCATTTGAAATTTATATCTGTGCTCACCAGCCATTTACAAGCAGAGAAGATGCTATTGCCTCACGCTTTGATATCCTACCAAAGAAATATGTAGTGACTGAAAAACCAAAACGTTATTATGTTGCCGATACTGATATTGGATTAAGCTTGACTCGGCAAGCTAATGAATTAAAGAAGAACTTACCTACATATCGCTCGGATATCTTTGAACAATAAAATAGTTTCTCATTTAAATGTAGAGAGGAGACCCTCAAAAGAACGTTTTAAACGCTAACTTTTGGGAGTCTCCTCATGTTTATTTTAAATGAAAAAAATTTCCTAACAAAAAAAGAAAGCCTACAGAATAGGCTTTCTGAGTCTTTTCTAACGTCCGCGTTCTCTGATACGTGCTGCTTTTCCAGACAATGAACGGATGTAGTATAACTTAGCACGACGTACTCTACCTTTACGTGTTACTTCTAATTTAGCGACACGTGGTGAATGTACAGGGAATGTACGTTCAACACCTACTCCATTAGAAATTTTACGAACAGTATATGTTTCACTGATTCCAACACCACGACGCTTAATTACTAAGCCTTCAAAGATTTGAATACGCTCACGTTCACCTTCAACGATCAGGGCATGAACACGAACATTATCTCCAGGACGGAAATCAGGAACATCATCACGTAATTGAGTTTGGGTAATTTTATCGATTAAATTACTCATTTTCATTTCTCCTTCCAACAAATATTCTTAAATAGTCTTTCTATTTAGCGGAATATCGTTAATTCGGGTCAATAGACCACTTAAACAATTATACAAGAAATAAAACACTTGTAAAGGCTCAATTGCTTAATTTTGAGCCAAATTTTTAAATTCTTCTAGCCACTGCTCTTCTTGCTTACTTAAGCTACGTTTTTTTAACATATCGGGTCTTCTTTCAACTGTTTTTCTCAAACTTTCTTTTTGACGCCATTGGTCAATTCGCTCATGATGACCACTCAATAAAACCTCTGGCACTTCCATTCCGCGAAAATTTTGCGGTCTTGTATATTGAGGGTATTCTAACAAATGATCTTGAAAAGACTCACTGACAATGGATTCAGCATTCCCGACAACTTCCGGTATTAACCTTACTGTCGCATCAATCATCACCATAGTCGGTAACTCCCCGTTGGTTAAAACATAATCACCTAAGGAAACTTCTTGAGAGACATAAGAACGGATCCGTTCATCAAAGCCTTCATAATGGCCGCAAATAAAAACCAACTCATCTTTTGTCGACCACTCTTGCGCCATAGTTTGCGTAAAGGGTTCGCCAGTAGGATCCACCAAGATAATCGGTGTCTTTGAATCTAAGTCGAGACTTTCTAAACATTCCACTATCGGTTCAGGACGCAACAACATACCTGCTCCACCACCATAGGGATAATCATCGACATGACCGTGCTTATTAACGGCAAATTGGCGAAAATCAAGGGTGGAAAACTCAAGAATCCCCTTATCTTGAGCAGCCTTCATTAATGACTCCTGCATAGGGGCAAACATTTGCGGAAAAAGCGTTAATACTTTAACCTTCATCAACAAGTCCCTCCATTAACTCCACCGTTACTTTTCCTTGAGCTAAATCCACTTCTTTAACAACATCATCAATAAAAGGAAGTAAGATATCTTTTTGTTTAGCTTTTTCAGCTTTAACCACCCAAACATCATTAGAACCTAAGGCCATGATTTCTTTAATCTTTCCTAATTTTTCACCTTGATTTGTATATACACTTAAACCAATAATTTGGTGGTGATAATAAGCCCCTTCTTCTAGTTCTTGCTGGTCATCAGCAGGAATAGCTAAAGTTAGCCCTTTAAAGCTTTCAACTTGATTAATATTACTAAACTCTTTGAATTTCACAAGATAAGAACCCTTATGTTCTTGGAAGGATTCAACAGTCACTTGCTGGATACTTTTTCCGTCTTTCATTACAAATAAACGATTCTCTTTAGCAAAACGTTCCTCTATGAAGTCGGTGTCCATCAATAATTTTAATTGCCCTTTAATACCAAAGGTATTGACAATCCTTGCAACTTGATAATATTCCATATGTGTTCCTCCTGTAAATTCATTTGTAAGTTAAGGGTATAAAAAGTTGTGTTCTTTGTCTAAAGTTTTGAGTACGAGTTTACTCAGGGCACATACAAAAAGACACTAACTTAAGTTAGACTCAGTTTAGTGCCTTAAGATGGAATAAATAATAAGTTACCCTATTATTTTACTCTTCTTCATTATCATTGAGGTCATCAGCAATGACGATACGTGAGCGTTTTTGATCACGTAGACGAACACTGTAAACAATTGTTCGAATTGCTCGAATGACACGGCCTTTTCTACCAATAATTCGTCCTACATCATCAGGATGTAAGATTAAATGATACTCCATAAATTCTTCAGTATCATGAAGTTCAATTTGAAACTCCTCTGGGTGGTCTATTAAAGGTTCCACAATAGTTTGAATTAAACGTTCAATTTTTTCTGTCATTGAGAGCACATCCTTATCTTTTGACGCTATTGATTAGGCTATTTGCTTAATTTAGATTCGTGGAATTTTTGCATAATTCCTTGACTGGATAAAAGGTTACGAACGGTATCTGAGGGTTGTGCCCCATTTGCTAACCATTCTAAAGCCTTCTCTTCATCAATTACTAATTCTCTTGGTTCTGAAACAGGATTGTAAGTACCGATTTTTTCGATAATACGACCGTCACGTGGAGAACGTGCATCTGCTACCACGATACGGTAGAAAGGACGCTTCTTAGCTCCTGAACGCTTTAAACGAATTTTAACTGCCATGTATTTCACCTCCATAAGTTCTATCACAGTTATGAATAATAACAGAAAAAAAACAATCTGTAAAGGGTTTTTCCTTTACAGACTAAAAATTTATTTACGCTTGCGTTTTTTCTTCAACAGACGGGCAATTTTCTTTTGTTCTTGCTCTTTTTGAATCTGCTCTGGCGATTGTATTTTACCCAAAGAAGGTATGCCCATATTTGGCATTCCACCCTTTTGTCCTCCTTGTTGCAATTGATTCATCATTTTGTTCATGCCCCCCATTTTACCATTGGACATTTGACTCATCATTTCACGCGATTGGTTGAATTGCTTAATTAATTGATTAACTTGTTGTAAGGATTGACCACAGCCAGCCGCAATCCTGCGTCGACGACTTTGGGAAATGACATCTGGATTGGTTCTTTCATAAGGAGTCATGGATTGAACCACTGCTTTGACTCGATTCATCTCTTTATCATCGATATTAAAATCTTCCAGACCAGGAATTTTATTCATACCAGGGATCATCTTAAGTAGGTCTTTAATAGGCCCCATTTTACGAACTTGATCCATTTGATCAATAAAATCATTAAAATCAAAGGAAGCATCTTTAATTTTATCAGCCATCTTAGCTGCTTGTTCTTCATCAAAATCTTGTTGAGCCTTCTCAATAAGGGTCATCATATCGCCCATACCGAGAATTCGTCCTGCCATACGATCCGGATGGAAAGGCTCAAGTGCACTTAATTGCTCACCTTGCCCGGTATATTTTATCGGTTTGTCGATAATGGCACGAATAGAAAGCGCGGCTCCTCCTCGTGTATCACCATCTAATTTGGTAATAACAACACCGGTAATATCTAGCGAGTCGTTAAAGGCCGCTGCTACGTTTACAGCATCTTGACCGGTCATAGCATCGACGGTTAAGAGGATTTCATCGGGCTGAACAGCTGCTTTAATCTGACGCAGCTCTTCCATTAATTCTTCATTTACGTGAAGACGACCCGCCGTATCGATTAAGACCACTTCGTTACCATTTAAACGCGCCTGTTGAAGAGCTTCTCTAGCAATCTCGACCGGATTTGCTTGCGTTCCTTGACTGAAAACATCAAAACCAAGTTGTCGACCAATCGTTTGGAGTTGGTCAATGGCTGCTGGACGATAAACATCCCCAGCAACTAGCAAGGGTTTCTTTAAACCTTGCTCTTTTAAATGTTTCGCCAATTTACCCACCGTAGTTGTTTTACCAGCCCCTTGCAAACCAGCCATCATAATTACGGTTGGTGGTTGTTTAGAGATATTAATCGGGGTATGCTCGCCCCCCATTAATTCGGTTAATTCTTCATTAACAATTTTAACCACTTGTTGAGCCGGTGACAGTGAGTCTAGGACTTCTGATCCGAGGGCTCTCTCATTTACTTTCTTTACAAAAGTCTTCACTACCTTGAAGTTAACGTCCGCTTCCAGTAAAGCAAGTCGGATCTCACGCATCATTTGTTTAAGGTCGGCTTCGGTAATTTTTTCCCCTTTACCGACAAATGAAATGGAATTTTGTAATCGTTCGGATAATGCTTCAAATGCCATAATATTGCTCCTTTTTAGCTTTCTAATTGAATTAAATAGTCAATTTTTTCTAATATGTCATCTTGATCTGCCACCATTGAGCGAATTTCTTTTAAATGTTTCAGTCGGTCATTGCTTTTGGCTAAAATACGTAACTTTTCCTCATAGCTTTCTAATATTTTTTCTGAACGTTTTAGAATATCATGCACAGCCTGGCGACTAATCTCATAATAGTCTCCGATCTCCGATAATGATAAATCTTCTTCGTAATAAGATTGCATCATGGATAATTGACGATCCGTTAGGAGAGAACCATAGTAGGAAAGTAATTGATTGAGATAGATTGTTTTTTCAAGTGACATCTTAAGCTCCCCTATTGATTAATAACTAGCTAGAATAAGTAACAGTCTTTAAAAAAAATACTTAACATTCAATCGCGACTTTTAAATAAATTTACTCCTCCTATTTTAGCATGATTTCAGCCGTCTCACAAATCGATAAGTGAAAAGCTGGGATTAAAGAAAAAGATGTCTTCTATAAGTTGCTTTGGCTTTCTAAAACTTAGATAATGTCTTTCTTAAAATTATTTCTTTACTAGATGTTCCATGTTCAAAGGCCTTATAAAAACGGCTCGCCGCTTGATTCTCTGCCTGGATTAAAAAGTACTGATTTATTTCTTCTTGTAAGCAAATATTCTCAAATGCTTTAAATAATGACTGAGCCACTCCCCTGTGTCGATAGTCTGGCAGTGTATAGACCCAATTGACATAGGCCATCCTATAAGAATCTTGAATGCAAAGATAAGAATGAAACTCCAACCTACCCACAATCTGATGGTCCTCATAAGCTAATAAAGAGCGACTTAGTTCGTTGGGTTGATTGGAAACCACTTTAATTATCGCTTCTTCATCTATATCATCCGTTGTCATCCTATCCGGTTCTATTGCCAATGCTTTGTTCAAATAAATGATAAACTCTTCTACGTTTTCTTTTGAAAGTTCTTTGATTTCCATTTTTCTCCCCTTAATCTATAAATATACTATGCTGAATCATCTCTCTATTTTATTAAAAACTATCTGTCCTTAAGACTGTTGTCCATAAACTAGATTCAATCAAGACTTCATCTGATAGCTTAAGCTTAACAGAATAGTCTTTGTTAAACAGTAAAAATAAAGATAAAATAAAAAGAATAGAGCAAAAAACGAACTCCATTCTTTAAGATTCCATTTATTCAACTATTCAGTCTGTTTTAAGAAGTACACCGAAGATCAACACCTACTTAAATTAGCCAAAGTAAAATAACTCTTCAAATTTTTTATCTAAAGCAATGCAAATAATAAGCGCTAATCTTGCGGATGGATTAAATTGTCCTTTTTCGATAGCACTAATAGTTTGTCGAGAAGCCCCCACTAATTTGGCTAATTCTTCCTGAGTCAAACTTTTCTCTGCTCTAGCAACTTTTAAGCGATTTAGTAAAACTAATTCTTCTTTTTTTCCCATATTTAAAAAACTCCGTAACTACTTAATAATGAGGCAAATCCTAATATAATAGCTAATATAGCTATGATCCCACTTACCAAATAGAGCTTTTTATCTGGCATTTTAGAATACTGATAAAATGAAGCCGCAGCTACTTGAGCCATTAAGATTATCATAATGTCTATGGCTGATTCATTAAAGATAACCCTCAAAACAATAAGAAGTAACATTACAACCGATACTCCTACCCACCCAATTTGAAAAGCTTTCGTATTAATGGCTTCGTCCCTTTCGTCTTTTTGTGCTCGCTGTGCTTTTTTTAAAACATCCTCTTTTTCCATAGTTTGCTCCTCCTTTAACTATTATCTAAATAATAACATTTCAAAAGAGATATGTAAAGTATTGTTGTCACCATGTAAAGTTTAATTGCTTTTGTGTTTTCACATTCCTGTCTTTTATGTGGTAGATTGCAAAATTCTATCCATATCGCCTAGTATTCTAACCATAACCCTATAGCCTTAGTAGGGCTTTCAAACAAAAACAAAAGAACAGAGTTAGAACTAGCTCTATCCTTAACGGTCAATTGATTCAGCTGTTCAGTTGATTTTAAGAATTAGATCGAAGATCACTCAGAAATTAAAATGGGTATTGAATTTGATCAAGGTGACTACTTTTAATCATTAGTTCTTTATACAAACGATAAGCCAAAATTTCGCCTAAATAAGCAAAGGCTGAAGACAAAGGCATTACAACAAGGATAGCGTTAAGAGGTAAGATGAGTATGAAAAGACTCATCATTTTTCAGTTAATATGGACTAGACAGTTCGCAAGTCGAGGGAAATAGATTATTCCTATTAAGACAGGTCATAACATTTTCTTAACTAAATGTTCTGGGGCTTGTAGAAATAATGTGATATCAAGTGGTGTCAATAAGCTGATCACTAAGAGTTTTCTTTTTGTGTTCTTCATAAAATTCTCCTTGTTTAGTCTGCCAACTTCCTACTCTCTATAATATACGTACCATTCAGATACACTACCCCCTTTCAAGATTGACTGTCATCTTTAAAAGAGTTTATAAATCAGCTAGTTTGACAGCTTAAGTTGTTTAATTTACTTTTTCTTGGCAAATAAAACAAAAAAACAACTACTTCCTAAGTCTAAAAGTAGATTTAGAAAAAAGTTGTTTTAAGGATTATAAATAGAATGACTAAGGATTAACTAATTACCTTTAAATAAACTTGCTTCATTGAAATAAACGATTTAGGGCATAAAATGCCCCCACCCTTTTCCAATTGCATAGCCGGCACCATAGAAAAAAGCAACAATCAGTAACCCATAAACGATCATTTTTAAAATCTCTGTTATTTTTTGGTATTTTTCCAATTCATTTGCATCTTTTTCAACTTTTTTCATCAGATCAACATCCCCTCTTAACATATAATCTATAGATATTTGATAAAAATTACTAATCTTAATCAAGGTTGGAATATCAGGAAAGCTTTTTCCTACTTCCCAACTAGACAATGTTTGTCGTGTGACATTCAACGAATCAGCAACCTGCTGCTGAGTAAGTTTAAGTTCTTTTCTCTTTTCCTTTAAGATCTCATTGAGCATCGTCTTCACCTCCTAAATTTAAGATAGGCTTTATCAGAGTTTTGGCCTAGCAATTTGAAATTGCAAGTGATCATATTTTGGCAAATATTCTTTGCATGGCGATTATATCAGGGATTGCTTTGAATTTATATCATTCAAATGAATTGTTAAGACTTTCAACTGTCCTATTTATTTTTAGCAAATAATATGAATTCCCATATTTAAAAGAGACTCGAATGGTTCTCTTTTATAGTTCTTAATATTTTTCATAATTTTCTGACTAAAAGCAAAAGATTATTTAAATTTAAATTAAAAGTTTTATTTTTATAATTTCTAACATAATTCTATTATAAATCTCTAATTTTCATTTTTTCAATTTGGGAAGAAATTTTTAATTGCTTTCTCATAGCAAAATATATAGCTAATAGAATAAAGGTAGGTATATTGTTTACTAAGAGTGTCGATACAAAATCCATTAAACTTTTCATGTTATCGGATTGTTCCAGGGGGGTGATGGTTAAAACAAGTGATAAAGACATAGAATAGACAAAACTTAAAGAGGGCAGTATCAAGCCAAACCATTTATTTTTAAGTTTAGATAATAATATTTGTAAGATAATAATTAATGCCCCATATACAATAAACATAATCAAAGCAGCTCTCATATCATTCAACTCCTTTCATCTTTTTATACTCTGAAACCAAAATTTTAGCTGTTTCAAAATCAAGCTTATCATTAACAGCCAATCGTTTAATTAAAGAGATATAAGGTTCATTTGCAATATCATCGCTCATTTGAATTTTTTGGATAAGCCTATCTAACCTTAGTCTTACTGTCGGATATGTAACCTCATATTGTTTAGCGATTTCTTTTAAAGAGCCAGATGCTAATATAAATCTTTTGATAAAAGATAAATCTTCTTCTTCAAGATTTGCCATCCATTCAGGAATAATATTAATTTTCATTTCACCCTCCTTCTTTAATTAAGTTAAAGTTATCATTTAATATTATTAAAGTCAATCTTTATCCTATACTTTTACATTATTTAAATTAGGTTTATATAAAAACTGTTTTTAGTGATAAAATGAAGCTTAACTCAACAATTGATTCTAGTGAGACTACTATTTAGGAATTAAACTAAAAGCTAGCTTTAATTTTAGTATAAAGTTTAACTATTAGCCTGAGATAATTATTATATCGGCCTCTCTTAAAAACAACTTCATTATTGCTAAAAAAGAGTAAGTTATAACACTTCATAACTTACTCCTTTTTTTATATTTGATTTAAGAAAGCTAGTCATACTAACTCATAGCTCTTTGCTAACTGATTAGAGAAAAAAATTCAGCAAAATATTCTGCGAGTGTAGTATCAAATAAATATATTGATAGACCATTGACCATGGCACTAAAAATATAAAACAAAAACAAAAAAGAATAGTTTCTTTAAAGCACTTTTAATAGTCTTATTCATATTTATCCCTTATGTTATAAAATTTTATCGCATGAGATAATTGATCGTTATCCATTGTTAAGAAGACAACCTTAATAGAGCTTATCCCCTTACAAGATAATTGAAATTCCTAACTTAGAATTAACTAATTAGAGATTGACATATATCCATTCAAAACAACATAGCTCTAAAACCTAGCAATTCTTCATTATCTTCGAACTCGAGTCTTATATCCATTCAAAACAACATAGCTCTAAAACATTCATAAATAACTTAGCTTTAATTTTAAAGTCTTATATCCATTCAAAACAACATAGCTCTAAAACAGATGTGTTTCATAGGCTCCAATTCCTAACGTCTTATATCCATTCAAAACAACATAGCTCTAAAACATGTTTTCTCTTAATCGTTTAATCAAATCAGTCTTATATCCATTCAAAACAACATAGCTCTAAAACTGTTTGGTTACCAATTCAATCGAGATAATGGTCTTATATCCATTCAAAACAACATAGCTCTAAAACTTAGCAAAGGACTTGATCCTGAACTTCCTGGTCTTATATCCATTCAAAACAACATAGCTCTAAAACACAAGTATCTATTAAACTATAAAAAAACATGTCTTATATCCATTCAAAACAACATAGCTCTAAAACAGTGATACATATATATATAGAAAAGATATAGTCTTATATCCATTCAAAACAACATAGCTCTAAAACTTGAGAATGACCTGTACCAGTTTTTACTATGTCTTATATCCATTCAAAACAACATAGCTCTAAAACCAGATTCATTGTTTACTTTATACATTCAAAGTCTTATATCCATTCAAAACAACATAGCTCTAAAACAATATTAGCGGCTATGGGTCCAGTTTTATTGTCTTATATCCATTCAAAACAACATAGCTCTAAAACTTAACACGTTTCTCTAAAATAACACCTTGAGTCTTATATCCATTCAAAACAACATAGCTCTAAAACCGCCCGTTTGAACGCCCCCAAACTTTTCATGTCTTATATCCATTCAAAACAACATAGCTCTAAAACTTACTATCAATAACTTTTACATCACGATCCGTCTTATATCCATTCAAAACAACATAGCTCTAAAACACGGTAACAGTTTTATAAGAACTAATAAAGGTCTTATATCCATTCAAAACAACATAGCTCTAAAACTTAGCATTTGTATTATAATCTGCTTCATCAGTCTTATATCCATTCAAAACAACATAGCTCTAAAACTGTACTTGTGTTTTCTTTTAGGTTTAAATTGTCTTATATCCATTCAAAACAACATAGCTCTAAAACTACGATCTTCTCATAACTAAATTCCTCATAGTCTTATATCCATTCAAAACAACATAGCTCTAAAACATGGTATAGAAATAGAAATTGAGACAAATAGTCTTATATCCATTCAAAACAACATAGCTCTAAAACGCAAGGGTATATTATTGAGGCTATCTAAAAGTCTTATATCCATTCAAAACAACATAGCTCTAAAACTAGGATAGCCAGTATCAGATTCGATACCGAGTCTTATATCCATTCAAAACAACATAGCTCTAAAACAGGGAATGGTGGGAAGTGGGGGAAGTGGTGGTCTTATATCCATTCAAAACAACATAGCTCTAAAACATAATATAAATATCAAGTCGATAATAAATTGTCTTATATCCATTCAAAACAACATAGCTCTAAAACGTCTATATCTTAACACGAACCGAAAAACATGTCTTATATCCATTCAAAACAACATAGCTCTAAAACTCGGTAAAATAGTAAGGCGTTTAGTGATACGTCTTATATCCATTCAAAACAACATAGCTCTAAAACTATACACACAAAAAAACTACTTTAAAAAATGTCTTATATCCATTCAAAACAACATAGCTCTAAAACTCATAGTTGACATATTAAACAATGAAGCAAGTCTTATATCCATTCAAAACAACATAGCTCTAAAACACTCTCTATCTATTGTTCATTCTATCTAATGTCTTATATCCATTCAAAACAACATAGCTCTAAAACAAAATGACGAATTTTATTGGGACAGTCAAGGTCTTATATCCATTCAAAACAACATAGCTCTAAAACACTAATCCGTTCTTTGACAATTGAATAACAGTCTTATATCCATTCAAAACAACATAGCTCTAAAACAGCACCTAGCGTTAAACATAAAAGTTAAAAGTCTTATATCCATTCAAAACAACATAGCTCTAAAACGGGGGAATGTTCAGAGTTTTGTTAGCGGGAGTCTTATATCCATTCAAAACAACATAGCTCTAAAACAGTCAACTACGTATGATAATGCTTCTTTGAGTCTTATATCCATTCAAAACAACATAGCTCTAAAACCTAGCTTAGGTTGTTTACCATGCGTTTTTAGTCTTATATCCATTCAAAACAACATAGCTCTAAAACTATTGTTCTCAATGCGATGTTTTTCAATCTGTCTTATATCCATTCAAAACAACATAGCTCTAAAACTTTATACGTTCAATCAATCTATTAGATAGAGTCTTATATCCATTCAAAACAACATAGCTCTAAAACATTATGATAAACCACACAAAGCATATGATGGTCTTATATCCATTCAAAACAACATAGCTCTAAAACGCGTCCACGGATTTCTAAATTTTTAACTATGTCTTATATCCATTCAAAACAACATAGCTCTAAAACACCCGCTACAATAACACACAACTTATGCAAGTCTTATATCCATTCAAAACAACATAGCTCTAAAACTTATGCTTTACCTGGACCCATCGATGACCCGTCTTATATCCATTCAAAACAACATAGCTCTAAAACTCGCAATGCCTGGAGACCCTATTATGAAGCTATTTGTTTTTGCGAAAACTTCAGTTTTGAATGGGTAATTTTTTATTCTTCAAATTTATAAACATAATATTCTGAATCTATTACATATTGAGGGTATCCATATAACTTTCGTGGTTCTATAAAAAGTGTACGTAACCCATAACTAGTAATGTATTCAAATAAATCATGGACTTGATCTTGTGTTAAATAAGAAAGTGAATTGATAATGATTAATAACTTCTTTTTTTTCAAATAATTAACTACTTGAACTATATCATAAAAGCGTTCATTTATCGAGTGATAATCAGTAGCAATTGTCACATTAAATAACTTCAAAACTGCTTTTATATCCACTTCATTAGCTATTAAGTCTAGCTCTGAATCTATTAATACATCGTCTACTTGTACTAGTAATTGGTGCAGAGTTTGCTCTAATTGATTCTTTTTTTCAGGCGTCTCATTTAATTGATCTATTATATCTTGATAGATTATATTTAAGAAAGTGGTTGAATTAATTTGATACCCTAGTATATCTGTGATTATAACCATTTCATTGGCTTTTAAGTTATTGTTTTTATGGTCATAAAATTTTAACTCTGCCTCTTCAGTGTAAGAGTATATTTGTTCAATAATGTTTGAAAAAAGTTTGACCTCCTCAATTACCAATAGTGTAGGACATTCAATTAAAAGCGGTTGATCGAGCATTTTAAAATTAATCTTCACTCTAATCTCCCTCCCCTAAAATCACAATACGATCTGTTCGATTCGCAATGGATACGTCTGATTCTCCTACCAAATATATCATCCTTGAAAATTGTTTTTCAGTCACTGTTAAAAGTGTGACTAATCCTTCTTCTGGAATATGTTTTTTTAAACGATTAATTTGCGCCGCTTTAGCCGTTGAATTAAGTAAAATCTTACTATAAATTGAGTACTGATGCATAATAAAACCTTCATCAATTAAAAATTTTCTAAATTTACGATAGTCTCTTTTTTGCTCCAAACTAGCAACGGGCAAATCAAACATTAATAATAAACGCATAAATCTATAAGACATCTCTAAACTCCGGCTGCCTATTATCCTCCTCATTCAAAAATTTAATCGATCGTTTTGTATAATCGGCAATGATATTCGTTAAAAACATCTCTTGATCCCTATAAGCGAATGTTCGACTAAATATTTTAAAGAGCTTTAATTTAATCACTTTGAACTCTTCGCCTTGATACTTATAAACGATAGTATCAATTATTATTCGAAAGGGTTCCATTAAGTCACTTGCTAAATTAAATTCATTAAATTGATTATCATGTTTGATTCCTAATTGAGTTAAACAACCATTTTTTACAATTTCTCTAGCAAACATGCTTAAAATAAGGGTATACCCATAATCCAAGGCGGCATTAATAGTACTGGGATCTGTCCGTACAAAATCTGCTCCAAAAAGTGTGGTGAAATATAACCGAGAAGCATGCGCTTCTCGATTACTTTCATCAAAAGATAGAATGCCCTTACTAAAGTGTCTTAATGTTTCAGCTTTAGTATTAGCGCCTAGCTCCTGCAAAAAACTAGCCTGATTTAAAATTTTTTGTCTAATAATATTTCTCCATAGTTCATTTTTAAAAGAGACAGCCCACCTCATCTGTTTTTTCAATTGTAAGGAACTATCATGGCGTCCATAATAAGGTTGGAGCATACTTTTAGGTAGACGTTTTTCATCGCAAAAAACAACCAGTACATTATGATCAGCTAAATGTTTTAATAGCATCGTCGTTAGTGTAATATCAGTTGTTTCTAAAATAAGTATATCGATTTCTGACAAATGAATTAATTCGGTTGCTCGTGCACTTCGATAGTATAAATGGTGATTTTTATAGCTCAACTTGGAATGTGAGTTAACCACCACTGTCCGCCACGCCATTACAATTCCTCCAACTTTATTCTCGTTTCATAAAGACCAGTTATAGAATAGAATATTAATATAGATTCTTTTAAGCTTCCTAGAGTATACCTAACGCTAGACTGAGTTATATTTTCATCTAAAAAATTAAATGCAGCAGGTGCTCCATAAGAAACAAAAGTAAATAAAGAAACAATTGATTTGGCTAGGCCATTGATATCCTGACTCTTCTTCTGATAGATTGTTTCTAACCGTTTAGTAACTTTAGGTTTTTGGATATATTGATCAGCAAATCTAATAACCTCCTGGAAGATTAAATCAAACTTTTCTAAGTGATTATTTACATATTCTACACTTTCAGGATATTTACTTTCATCATAATGTTGAGCATGATAGACCATTGGCACTAAATGAGCAGATAGAACAAACTGATTACCTTTTTGAGCTTCTTGATGCGATGAAATCAAACGTCTTGCGCCCTCTTTTGTTTCGTAGAGTGTGTATTTCTTTAACACAAGGTATTCAGCGTCTTCTCGAAAGCCCTTGTCGCTTAAAAATTCTTTTGGAGATTGCTTAAACTTAGCTTTTTCTTGCATTGTTACGCCGATGAATTGCCATTTCTTCTTATCTTTTATTGCTAAAGTAAAGGCGGTTTTAGGGTTCAAATACCCTCCATATTTATTTATATCCAATCCTTCTTTTATTGGTATGAGTTTCTCTGAAGTCCCCTTAGGGTTTAACGTTTGTTTGTATAATTCTCCAGATTGTTCTTCTACTTTTTTGACGATATTCATCTGCTTTGAAGATAGCACTTTTTTAATTGTCTGCATTTCTTTATTTTTATCCCAAAGAACCTCGCCTGTCTTTTCGTCAATCACAAAGTCTTCCACAAAGAAATCAATCATCTGATCATATTTCATTTTTCGATAAGAAGCTTTGTTTTTAATAGAACTAGATTGATAAGAAAATTGACCATAGACCAAGTCACGTTTCACTCTTGGATTAACTTTCAAAATTTTATTAGCCACCACTGCATTTAAATATGCATCATGTGCATGATGATAATCGTTAATTTCACGAACTTTATAAAGATTAAAATCTTTTCTAAACCGACTTGCTAAAGTAGATTTTATGGTGACGATATCTACAGTTTTTTCAGCCGAAGAATCATTTAAAATCGTATCTAAAATATTAGCAACATATTTAGTTATCTGGCGCGTTTCTACCAAGCTTCGCTTAAGGAAACGTTCTTTTTCTTTCTCGCTCAATCCTCCTCTTTCGGCTTTGGTAAGGTTCGCTAGTTTCCGTTCGCTCATAAGTCCTGAGTTTTGTAAACGTTCCCAGAAACTTCGCTGTTTATCGACGATAGCTTTAGAAGGGACATCGTCCAATTTTCCCCTATTTTTTGCAGAACTAACAAGAACTTTATTATCAATCGAGTTATCTGTAGTAAAACTTCTTGGAATAATATGATCAATATCATAAAAAGATAAACGATGAATATCTAAAGGCTCTCCTGTATACATATCTTTCCCGTTTTGTAGATAATATAAATAGAGACGATCATTTTGTAAGGTTTCATTAACTATCGGTTGCTCTTTTAATAAATTACTACCAAAGTCCTTCAAGGCAGTCGTTAATTTATCTTCGCGTTTCTTAGATTGCTTCTTACCAAAAGCTGTCGTTTGATGTTCACGAGCCATTTCAACTACTACTGAATGAGGAGCGTATCCCATAATCCCTACCACTTCTTCTACAATTTTTAGAGATTGTAAAATTGATTTTTTTATAGCAGGCGAGCCTGGCAACTCATAAACCATATCCTCTAACGCTTGATCTTGTTCAATATTTTGAGCGCGTTCAATAGTCTCTTTAAAGCTAAGCGTTTCATCGTTAATTAATTGCATGAAATTTCGATTGTGATGGCGATCTACTCCATCATCATCCTTTAAATAGTCCATAATTGTCTTATGCGATTGCTTATCACGAATACCATCAATTAATTTTGCTGACAACCTTCCCCAACCTGAGTAATTTTTTCGAGAAAGATGCTTAATCATTTCTGGTGTTAAGTATTGATTAAATTGTTGCAATTGTGTTTTCTTCATCTTACGATCTTCGAAAATAGTCAGAATAAATATAATCTTTTCTAGCATTTGCGAAAGCGAGTCATCATCAAGTAAGGCTTGCATTCCTTCAATTTTCATAAAATCTAAATAGGTTGAATAACTTGCATTAAATCTTCCATCAATCCCATTGATTTCACTGGCTTTTATAGCCAACTCATTTATTAGAAATTTTTTTAAATTTTTCTCGCTGACAGAATGATTTTTCTTAAATAATTGATTAAAAATGGCTTCTTTTTCTTTTTTAGAAAAAAATTGAAGCCGTTGTCGCTCATCTTTATAGGAAACTTTTGTTAGTTCATTAAAAATGGCGAATTTTTGATACAGCAAACTTCGCTTAGGTAGTACCTTTTCCTCTGGAAGATAAAGGTCGTAGTTGGTCATTTTTTCAATAAAAGAAGTAGCAGATGCTTCTAAATTGACCACACTCTCAAAATTCCACGGTCTAACAGCTTCATTTGACTTTCTTGTCATCCATGAAAAACGATCTTCATTTGTTTTAGCAAGTGGCCCGACATAATAAGGAATTCTAAATTTGAATATCTGTAATATTTTATTACGGTTTTTGGCTAAAAATGGATAATACTTTTCTTGATGATTTAAGATAGCCACTAACTCTTCTTGATGGACTTGATGAGGAATACTTCCATTATGATAAGATCGTTGCTTTCTTAATAAATCCTCTGTCTCCATTTTATGAATAAAATAATCACTGCCCTTAATGTTTTTAATTTCAGCTCGAAGGTATTTATAAAACTCTTCGAGACTAGCTTCGCCGTCTATATATCCAGCATAACCTTTTTTTGTCTTATCCCTAAAAAGATTATAGTATAAACTCTTCGAATGATTTGCAACAAGGTCTTTAAGCTTTCTTAAATCTTCTTTATGTTCATTGTATTGACTTATCATATTATCAGAAAGGAGCGCATTTGTTTTTACACCACTCGGTTTCAAAACGCCTGCTAATTCAATAGCATCGTAAGTTGCCTTAGCCGTCGTAAATAATTCTAAATGCTCATCACCTATTTTTCCCAACAACTCTTCTAAATCCTCATTGTAGGTCTCTTTCGTTAGTTGCAACTCTGCTTTTTCTTCTAAATCAAAAGCCTTTTGAAAGTTTCCCTTATTTCCAACAATCAGATTTAAAAATTTTTCTAACGGGTGTGACGTTTTTATTTTTAAGAGATTTCTTACTCGTTGATTCTTAGCTGATCTAGCAATTTTTTCTTTAAAAATTAATTCAATTTGACTTGATTCCTCATCAGTTACTATTATTTTATCTTCTGGGAAAGCTTGATTAAACGTTTTAATAAATTGAAGCCATTGTTGTTTAATGGAAGTGTTTTTTAAGTCTAAGTCGCCTTCAATTAAAAAATGTCCACGGTATTTGATAATATGGGCGAGTGCCAAATAAACTAATCTTAAATCAGCTTTCTCGCTACTATCAGCTAAGTGTTTACGTAAATGATATATCGTTTCAAAGTTTAGGTGGTATTGTTTTTCCTCATCCATGTTTCCAAATATAGGGTATATGTTGTAAGGTTTGTCTTCGTCTGTAAAAAAGCTGTTGTCTAAACGTTCAAAGAAATTTTCATCCACTTCTTTTATCGCTTCAAAAAAAAGATCTCTTAAATATACAATTCGATTTCGCCGACGACGTAATCGCCGACGACTCGTTCTTTTCATTCGAGTATCTTCCGCAGTTTGTCCCGTATCAAAAAGGCGAACTCCCCAGAAATTCTTCTTAATTTTCTTACGATCAGTGTTGCCTAATATATTCATGTTTTTTCTCACAAGTTGGAGGTCTTCCGTTAACACAGCCCACCCTACTGATCCCGTCCCAATATCTAATCCAATCGTATAAGGTTTCTTCACTTAATCTCGCTCCATTTCATTGAGTTTTAGTATCATTTTTAAGATAACGGTTACATTATAACATAGCATTATATGAAAGAAGATAATTTTTTTAAAAATATTCAATTTTTCCAATAATAAAAAAATAATATAGAGCGTTGACACAAATGATTTTTATGTTATTATATAGATGTTGTATCCATTCAAAACAACATATGCGAGTTAAAATAAGGTTTAACCGAACCCAACTTATGGCGCTGTCTCGGCGCTTTTTTTTTAGCTAAAATTATGAAATTAACCACGCTAGAAGGTGAATTGTTTGTGTACAATGCGCTCATTCACTCTCTCATTCCATCTAAAATAGTAACCGCTTCTCAAGTGCTGCGAACACTCACTTTTGCAATGAACCTACTCTCTCCCCACAGAAAAAGCCCCCGCATCCGTTTAGGATGAAGGAGGATTTCTTATACAGTCGAGACGATCTATTAAAATTTATCATGGAGTTTAAGGATATCTAGCAACATTTCATCCCTATATTTTAATAAGGATTCCCGATCATTTCCAATTTCTTTTGGTCTATTTTTAAGCGATTCTGCGACCATTTTCGGAATTTTCTCCTTGGCTTCTTCGGGAATTTCAGTCCATGTAGCAAGGTCTTCTAACCAGCTTTCTAACGATGGACCGATATGTTTGAGGACAGCTTCAATTCCACCTTCTCCTCCGCCTAGTTCAAAGACAAGACCCGGTCCCATAATTCCCCAACGAATGCCTGGTCCAAAGGTAACTGCCTTATCAGCATCTTCCATCGATACTGCACCGTCTAAGACCATCGAGATAAGCTCTCTAAAAACAGTCGCTTGAATTCTGTTAGAAACAAAACCTTTTAATTCTTTATTCAATACAATCGGTTCTTTATTAGAAGACTTAAAGATTTCTTTAGCCACTTCAATCGCCTGATCACTCGATTTTTCGCCTTTAGCCAATTCAATTAGCGGAATCAAGTGCGGGGGATTATAAGGGTGTGCTCCGATAATTCGATCGGGTTTTTCAGCAAATTTAGCGATTTCTGAAATAAGCAAGCCAGAGGTTGAAGAACCCATCACTGCTTTTTCTGGTGCATATTTTTCAAAGTCTTTAATAAATCCTTGTTTTATTTCATAATCTTCAGGTAAACACTCTTGAACATAATCAACATCTTCTAGCGCTTCTTCTAAGTTTCCTGTATAAGAGATTCTGCTTAAAATTCTATCTCTTTCTTCTGATGTAAAAACATTTTGAGTAATTAGGGTATTTAAAGCATTATCAATATATTTTTTTACTTTTTCTTCTTCTTCTTCCCATTTGTTATAAGAAACTACATTATATCCTCCAATAGCAAAAACAATGGGGAAAGAACTACCTATCACACCACCAGCAATAACGGTAATCTTTTTATCCATATAAAACGCTCCTTTAAATACAAAAACCAACCCTATAACTGATTTCATTAACTAGTTATAAACAAGACTATGTTCCATATCGTTTTAACGAACAACCCCATTGAATGTCATTAGTTATCTCCTATCCTTTTCTTGAAGCCCCCTTCCTAAAGCAATTCATTAAAGCAACGAACTGTCAATCTATACACATTCAATTTATTGGTCTTCGTTAACAAATTTATCTTAGAATAAAAATAGAAGTCTTTCAAGAATTCTGAATTCGTTGTTTTTTAATATCATACCATTTAAAACACCCAGTCTTTTAAGGGTGATTTGAAAGCATTTTTACTGTCAATTACAATCCATATAAACTATCTTTATTTTTAATGACCATTTAAATTATAAGGAGACACTCTGTTGAAGATCAAAAAGGTTAAAAAAAATCTATTGTCTCCATTTTTCCTTCTTATTCATGCACTTGTATCCTACTTCAAGAGAACATTAACCTACTCATCGTTTTTTGACTATGTGATAGGTAGTGGAGTAATTTTTTATTATTCTTTCCATTGTATATTTCTTCGAAGACAAGACTATTAACTTGTTTGAACAGAATTAAAAATAGAAGCTTTCTTTGGATTGCTTCTGCGTCAAACAAGCGAATACATTCTCTATTCCTAGGCTTATAGTTTCTATTAATAGATCGAAGTACTCAAAGTATGGGTATTCAATCGTTTTAACGCCTATTATCGTATATTTCAAGCCTCAACGATTGAGTGAACATTTCAGCGACAGCGTTGTAATGATTTAGGACTAGTGGATACCAAAGGTTTCAAGTAAAAATTATTAAACACTTTCATGCTGAGTATAGCAAATGTTTAAACGTTTCTTAAATAAGGTGGACCGGAAGCGACAAAAGGGTTGAAAAATTGAATAATGTTGATCAATTACAGCTTAAAATAAATAAATAATTTAGCAAACGTACAATAATTCAGAAAGAATGTGCTGCTACAATTAATGTAAAAACAGTTGAAGAAATGAAACGTCAATGGAATATTAAAAAAATGTGCCAATTGGTCGCAATTTCCAAACCGCCCTTTTTTCGTTGGAAAACCACTTCTTTGTATTGAATCTATGGATAATGTTGTTCAAAAATAATGTAGACTTTTGTTTCAATTGCCTATCAAATATATTATATAGTTTAATATATTCATTCTTTTTTAGTATTCATTACTTATTTTCTTTTATTTTTTTCAAAATGAACTCTTTAATCTTTAAAGAAGTTCTTATTTCATAATCCTCAATTGAATGTTTAGAAAAATCTTAATTTAACCATTCAGCTACAAAGAATTTCTGGAATTGAATAAACAAATAAAGGTTTTGAAGTTGAAACATATTGTTACAGATGTTGGTTAAAAACACCGATCATTGTTTATGTTATTGTAGCAAGCATTGGCTTCTCTCATCCCTCATACACGCCCTCGACCTAAAACGATTGAAACCTTCCTTAAAGGAAGGTTTCAATCGTTTTAGGTCTTCTATTATTCCTTATCCTAGCACTCGTTAATATAATGCTCCCATCTTTTTAGACAAAGACTTACATTGTTAACTGATTCCTATTAAACTATTTTATGAATCTATAAGGAAAGATTATAAACTTTCATCTTTGACTCCTTTGAAATTACTTAGCTTGCTACTTCTTTTAAATTCTATTATAAATATAACCGCAACGATTATTAAGATACAAAAGATATTTGATAGAATACCGCTATTAAAATTTAAATGACTTATTTCTATTTGGTTATTTATTTGTCCGGTCACGACAGCAACAGATTGCATATAATTATACGGTATTAAATGCGCCACTTTTTGCAAGGGAACCAAAATATACGACAAACTCATACTTCCTAAAATAACAATCAGAGCCACAAACACTGTAAGCATCTTATCCTTAAATACCATTGCTATTAAGTATATGGTCGATATAACTGTAATAATTGATACCAACTGTAGAATCAGAGCGTTTGAAATTAAACGGCTCATTGCAATCCAACTGGCTGCTAATTTTTCACTGTAAATTAATATTGGATAATTAAAAGAGCCCTTATCAAAGAATAGACTGGCTAGGATATAAGCGAGTATAAGAGTTAGGAAAAATATGGTAGAAGAAACCATACTACCGATAGCGGTATTTCGTATAAATCTTTTGAAATAATTATCTGGAATCAATCGATAGATCATTAGTTTATCATGAAAAGCAGAAGCAAATATTTGTGAGAGAATAAAAACAATCAGAAAGGTAAAGAGAAAGGGCATATACTCATTCCATATAGAAAACATAAAAGTTGCTCCAAATACTGGCTGGATATTATCAGCTTTTAATTTGTGAGCTGACAGATAGTTATAAAATTTTTCATCACGTTTCAAAGCTTCCATGATTTCTTGATACGAAGACCCATAAAATTTTGAATTTCCTTCTACAATTGAACTCGTGTTAGAAATTTTATTAGCCATCATAGTGTAAGCTTCCTGATAGTTCTTCTGTTCCAATGCATTCAGAATCTTTTTATTATTTTCTTTTAAATCTTTCGCATTGATTAAATTCTCTTGATCAATCGAATTTATTTGCTCGTTTGTTTCATCTTGACCATCAATTAAACTATTGATTTCTGCAATATCTTTATCAAATTTAACGTTTTCTTCAATTAAAGTGTTTTTTAGAGAAAAATAATCAATGGATTTATAATTTAAAAACAAGATGGTAGCTATACTCAAAAGAAGAATAAGTAGTGGCATAACATTTAAACGGCTTCTTAATAATTTCTTAATGAAGAGCATTACTTCCATCATTACTTTTCACCTTCTTTCAATTGTTTATCTTGCAAATAAACGATAGAATCACAAATGATCCTAAGATCTTCAAGGTAATGGGAAGTTATAATGATTATTTTATCTTTTTCTCGGTTTTTCTTTAATAGTTCAAAAAACATCGTTCTGGAATCACTGTCTAATCCGTTCAATATTTCGTCCATTAAATAACATTCTGCGTCACTGATTAAATATAATGCAAAAATCAATCTTTGCTTCATGCCTTTGGAATACTTTCGAATAGGCACATTCACAAAATTATCGATGCGACATAAGTGAACAATCTCTTCAGTATTTAAAGAAGATTCCCATTTTAACTGAACAAATTTTAAATAATCCATGCCAGTTAAGTTTTGATCCAGCCATTCAATATCTTCTAAATAAAAGAAATTTTTTCTTTGATTATTTACGGCTTGATTATTAAAACGAATCTCACCTTTATTAATTTCTTTTAACCCTGCAATGGAACGAAATAAAGTCGTCTTACCTGCCCCATTTGGAGCAACAATTCCATAAATAAATCCATTTAAAAAATTATAGGATGCATTTTCTAATACCGATAGCCTCGTGCTAATTGATACATTTTTTAAAGAGAGCATAATTTCCTCCTATCAATTATAATTTAACATTTTGTCCATGTTGCTGTATTAATATAAAAATGTCAATTCTTACTAGAACAGGTAAAAGTAAAAATATTTCTATCAAACTAGTAATACTTCAATACTCTGAATGAAGGTGCAGCGATCGCCACTTGAGGACGAGCAATCCCAACAAAAGAAATTATTACTAATTAAGATACTAAACTTCTTTTAAAAAAAGATGCATTTTTTGTTTAATGCCTTAGAATCTTTTAAATTTTAAAGGTTTTAAAAAATATAACTAAACTGCATCTAGCTTCTCAGCATCTAATATCGTTAATTTCAAATTTAACACATATATTGTACCAAATAGTTTAAACATAATCAATAAGCGCTTACATTTGGATTGAAATTGTTCACATTACATATTCGATACGCCATGCTAAAATTTATATAAAGATAATTTGAAGTTAGAAAACTAACACCAGTTTAGAGTGTATCTCTCGCTTCTTGATAAACATTCTGCAGAATTTGACCCTATACGGTTATTATAATAAGTTCTGCCTTTTAATGTTTAAATGGTTAATTAGCTGTTTATAGGATCATACAAACATTTTTTTAGTTCATCACTAGCAAGACCTAACTGATCTAATTCAATATATATTGCCATACAAAATGAACGAAATGCCGACCATTGGTAATATTCTTTATTATTTCTTCGCGGAAACTTTTCTCGGTTAATCCACACTTTGAATTTATCCTCTTGTAAAATGTTATGAACAAATAATTCTTTAATAATATAGGCTAGACGGTCCTCTTCATCATCCACCGGTTTTATTTCTATCTTTCTAAAGTAGTTCATAATCGCTTTCCAGATAGCTTCCAGATTCGTTTTATTAAATAAAGGGTGTTTAACGATTGCAACCATTAGATCTGCAGCATGTGCAAAGGTGTGAACCCACCCAAAACGATCAGCATATCCCGAAAAATCCAACTCTTTTTAAAAGTAAGTCAAGGTATCATTTTCAATTTTTTTAAACGCTTCTTTTTCTAAAAGTTTATAGTATATTGAGCCTTTTTCATTGTCGTATGTAACAATTAAGGAGAGAAGTAATAAGGAAAAAGACCGTTTTAAAGTAGCTTCCCCTTTTTTATCAATTTCAAATAAAATAAAATCTTTCTCTAACAATTGGTCAATCATATACCTAACTTGATCTATTGAAAATAATTCTTTTGCCATTCCTCTGACAAAAGTCCTATAGATTAATTTATCTCTACTTTCTGAGTTAGGATGACCTCTATTATTAATTAACCATTTTATTTCATCCAAATTATAGTTTTGTGAATTAAACTTCATCTTCTCTAATAACTGTTCTTGCATTACTGAGCTCCTTTTATAAGCTATACTCCTTATATTTTGTAGAGGTAAAGTTTAAATGAATTAGATTTTATAAAGACACACTAAATTTTTAGAAGGAAACAATCTCAATTCTCAAAACTTATGTATTTTACTCTAGGTAAATATAACTCTTTAAGACGGCTTCCCATTTTATAAATAAATAACTTCATCAAATAGGTTTAAGTAATCAGGATTCGTATTATGACTGACTAATATAATTGTTTTATCTAATTGCACTAATTTTTTAGTGAGATCGATTTCGAGTTCAGAATTCATCGCGGAAAATGGTTCATCCATTAATAAAATAGGCATTTGAGAAAGTATAGCTCTTTGCAATTTGATCATTTGTTTCTGACCACCGCTAAGTTGACTACAATTATCACTCTTTAAAATTTTATTTTTGTGCTTTTCAGGTAAACTAATTTCTTCTTTTATTGTAAAACTATCAAATAGTGTGACATTATTAGCATAATTAACCGAAAAAACATTAGAAAATTGACTATTATAAAAATGATTTCTCTTAATTGACGATAAGACAATTCTCTATTATCAATCAATATTTTTCCGTCCAAAGGTTGGAGATTACCAAATAGTATATTGAGTCAAGTGGACTTTCCTTTTCCACTTTCTCCAACTATTAAATACTTCATGTCTTTTTTAAATTTCATGTCTTAAAAAAACGAATGGATTCATTCATTTCCAATCGCCATGTGTTTTATTATATTTTTACCTTGCTTATCAAGTAGGGCTTCTTATCCTATCCATCTTTCCTTTCTGATTTTTGGTACAAAAAAGACGATAGATTTTAATTTCTATCGTCCTTTTACGATAATTACCCTACTTGAGTTTATATGTTTTTATCTATCAACTTTTGATTTGCTGCTAATAACTCTTCATAATAATCATTATATGCTGGACTAAATTTTCTCATCAAAGGAATAGCTTTTTCATAATAACCTGAATCTTGCATATGCTTCTTCATTTTTTCTTGAATACGATATATTGGGTTATTTAGATAAACACTACTTTCCTTAAAAGACTGATATCTTTCTAACATTTCTTTGTTTTCCTCTAACCATTCGTCTGCATTATAAATAGCCTTTGTTTTTTCCTCATTTACCTCTTCAATGTCTGTTAGTGAAATGGTTTTTGATGCTTGGTCTATTGCTATCTTCTCATCTTCATCTAACTCAAAGTCAGGCATAGTATCTAAAAATTCAATATAGTCTTCATAATATTTTATCTTATCCTCTTTCAACGTATCTGTTAAAAAAGCTTTGTATGATAAAAAGAAAATTTGACCAATATATCCAGGAAATGCTCTTACTAACTTAGAATAAATCGATTCCTGTTGATCGATTAAAATCAATTGTTCTTTTACAGTGTTTATATCTAATCCCTCAAGGAGTAGTTTCAATATTTCAACTTTTCTGTTATCTAATTGTGATTTTATTTCTCTATCTCGAATGATAGTGGCTAACGATGACTTATTGGGTTCTTGTAAAACACCTTCAATTTCCTCTATTGAGCAACCTTATTTTCGATAAATAGATATTTTCTTCAGAATATCAACCTCTTCATCAGTGTAAATCCTGTAATTATTCGACTCTCTTTCTGGACTAATAAATCCTTTTTCTTCATAATATTCTATGGCTTTACGTATTAGACCTGTTTTTTCTCTCACTTCATTCATCAACATAGTACATACCTCCTTTTAAATCAAATATATCAGCCCCCCTAAGGGACAGGTCAAGAGATATTTAATAATTTGAAATAAGAGATCTGTAGTTTCTTTAATTAGAAGTTCTGATAGTTTTTTCAGTCCTTATTCTTTTATTATTAGAAATAAAATAGTGATGCAATGATCGATACTTTGAATAAAAAGAGGTTATTTTCTCTTGTTCTTTTTCAAAAAGCTGGTTATCAAATCTTTTAAAAATAAAGTACCATAAAGTTCACTATCTAACCCCATGGTGCCTTATTTTAATGGATTAACTTCGCATCCCCTGATAGGATCCTCTTCTTTCAAGCTCATGATCAATAGCGTTTAAGACCTCCCACTTCTTCAGTGACCATTGAGGTCCAATCAATCGCTCACGCGGTGCATCGCCGGTTAATCGGTGAATAATAATATCCTGAGGGACATACTCCAATTGGTCACAGATTAATTGCACATATTCCTCCTGTGTCATAAATCTTAACCGCCCCGTCTGATAATCTTGGACCATTTTAGTGCCTTCCATCAAATACAAGAGATGAAGCTTTAAGCCTTGAATATCTGATTCTTTTACTACTCGTTTCAAACTCTCCATCATCATGGCGTAGTCTTCACCAGGCAAACCATTAATTAAATGGGTACACACAGGAATATGATGTTTTCTCAACTTGGCAACACCATCTAAGTAGCATTGGTAATCGTGTCCCCTATTTATATGGACGCTGGTCTGGTCATGAACAGTTTGCAGTCCTAATTCTACCCACATATAATACTTTTGATTCAATTCTGCCAAGTATTCAACCACATCATCAGGCAAGCAATCTGGACGCGTCGCTATCATTATGCCTACCACACCCTCTTCATGAATGACTTGTTCAAACCGCGCTTTTAAAACATGTAGGGGAGCATGCGTATTGGTAAAGTTTTGAAAATAAGCGATGTATTTTTGAACTTTAGGCCATTTTTTGTGCATTTGCTGGATCCCTTTTCCTAATTGAATAGGTAGCGGATCCAACCGACTTTGAGCAAAGTCGCCCGAACCAGATTCCGAACAAAAAGTACAACCGCCAAAGGCAACTGTACCATCACGATTAGGACAAGTAAAGCCACCGTCCAGTGAGACTTTAAAGACCTTTTCGCCAAAATGATCCTTTAAATGCTTATTCCACGTTTGATAACGTTTATTATTTCCATTCATCTTTTTCATTCCTAACTTTTCATTTAAAAAAGACTGTCATGATGAATTCATGATCAGTCTAAGTATTTTATTTCGATTTGACATAAGTAATTCCGTTAGCTGCAGGCCCTCTGGACTGACCAACCACTCCGACCAGGACAATAATTGTCACTAAGTAAGGTGCAATCTGTAAGTAAACAGATGGAATACTCTCAATATAAGGAATACGTGACCCTAAAACTGCTAGGGATTGGGCAAAGCCGAAGAAAATAGCCGCTCCCATTGCGCCAAGCGGATTATATTTACCGAAAATCATGGCCGCCATCGCCATAAACCCTTGCCCGGCAACCGTCGAAAGTGAGAAGTTCAAGGTAATGGTATTCGCTAGAACACCCCCACCTAAACCACCAAAAAAGCCTGAAAGTAAAACACCGGCATACTTCATGCCATAAACATTGACACCTAGTGTGTCCGCTGCTTGAGGGTGTTCGCCGACTGAGCGTAACCTTAAGCCAAAAGGTGTTTTGAATAAAACGAACCAAGCGATACCCGCTAGTAAAATACCAGCATAAGCGGGGGCTGAAGTAGCTTTAAAGAAAATCGGTCCAATAAAAGGAATATCCGATAAAATGGGGAAAGTCGCATAACCAAAGGACTCTCTAATGGAAGGTGTTTCACCTTTACCATCAAATAATACTCTAACTAGAAAGACACCCAAAGCTGGCGCGATCAAGTTGATAACGGTTCCTGAAATGATATGGTCAGATCTTAAATGGACAGTGGCCAATGCATGGATAGCTGAAAGGAGGATACCTGCCAGACCTCCTGCTATCAAGGCCAACCAAGGGGTCAGATCGCCAAATTGATCCGCAAAATTTAAGTTAAAAACAACTGAAGCTAAGGCACCAATAACCATGATTCCTTCTAGCCCCACGTTAACAACCCCAGAACGTTCTGAAAAAACACCACCAATGGCTGTAAAAATTAGAGGAGCTGAATAAACAAGGGTTGAAGAAACGATAAGTGTTAGCAGATTAACTGACATTAGACTTCGCCTCCTTCTGAATTAGCTTTAGTGGCTATACTTTGTTTTTGTGGGAATAATTTATCTTTAAAATAAGTAATAATAAAGTTCGCTCCAATAAAGAAAATAATTATCCCCATGACAATATCTACGATTTCGGAAGGAATTTTAGCAAATAGCGCCATGGTCGATGCCCCTGTTTCTAAAGCACCAAAGAGAATAGCTGAGAAGATAATACCGATTGGATTATTAATTCCTAGTAAAGCGACAGCCATTCCGTTAAAACCAATAGCCGGTGCCACACCATTTTGAAGGTTAATGAATCCAAATTCACCCAAGCCATTCATTACGCCCCCTAAACCAGCTAAGGCACCAGAGATGAGCATGGCAAGCACAATGTTTTTCTTGTCAGACATTCCGGCATATTTAGAAGCATAACGGTTGAGACCCACTGAGGTTAATTCAAAACCAGTCGTCGTGCGTGACATTAAGATGCCAATGATTACCGCAGCAATCACTGCTAGGAAAATCCCACCATGTAGGGTGGAGTTTTTAGTTAATTGACTGAGCCATTCCATTCTTAGGCTGGCATTTTGACCAATTGAAGGCGTTCTATCTGCTCGATCGGTTAAGACATAGCGAATTAAATAATCGACAAAATAAATAGAGATATAATTTAACATGATGGTTACGATGACTTCGCTGGTGCCAAAATAGGCTTTTAAAACGCCGGCGATAGCTGCCCACAAGGCTCCGGCTAATGCTCCGGCGATAATAGCCAAAGGAATGACTAGCCAAGCAGGTGATTCGGGCATCATCAAGGCCACCCCTACGGATACAAACCAACCCCATAGGGCTTGACCCGAAAGACCAATATTAAACGATCCAGCCGTATAAGCCACCGCAAAACCCAGTCCAGTAAAAATTAAAGGAGCTGCTGCTCGGAAGGTTTGACCGATGGAAAACGGATTACCAAAAGCTCCTGTAATTAAAAATTTGTAACCTGTCACTGGATCATATCCAAAGGCCAACATTAAAAGGGCTCCAAAAACCAAACCAATAATGACCGAGGCTACGGAAGTAAATATTTTAGTTAATCTTGACATTAGTTACCTTCACTCCCTTCTTTCTTATTACGATTAGCCATTACTTCTTCAAAAGGCGTCCCGGCCATTAATAAACCTAATTCTTCTTCATTAGTTTCAGCAGCCGGGATATCGGCTACAATCTTACCATCAAACATAACTAATATACGGTCAGATAAGTTCATTATTTCATCCAACTCAAAACTCATTAGCAGAACTGCCTTGTTTTTATCCCGTTCATTGATTAATGCTTGGTGAACAAATTCAATAGCCCCTACATCCAACCCACGTGTAGGATTCGCTGCAATTAAAATATCGGGATGCATCTCCAATTCACGCGCAATAATCGCTTTTTGTTGATTTCCTCCTGAAAGCGAACGGGCATTGACCTTTTCGGAGACCGTTCGGACATCATATTTTTTAATTAGTTCTTTTGCCCGCTTTTCTATTTCTTTAAAGTTCAAGAAATTAGACTTTGAAAAGGGCGAATGATAATAATCTTTCAATACAATATTGTCTTCTAATTTTCGATCGAGAATTAAACCGTATTTGTGACGGTCTTCAGGAATATGAGCCAGACCTTTTTGCGCAATTTGACGGGTTGTATAGTGGGTAATATTCTCACCATTTAAGTAAATCTCACCTGAGTTAGGTGGGATTAAACCAGTGATGGACAGAACTAATTCAGATTGCCCATTACCATCTATCCCTGCAATCCCAACAATTTCACCGTGTTTCACTTCAAATGAGAGCTTGTCTACAGCTACGATGCCTCGATGATCTTCAATATGGATATTTTGAACTGACAAAGCTACATCGGTCGGGTGTGCTAATTTCTTTTCGGTTTTAAAGTTAACGTTTCTTCCTACCATCATATTCGCTAAATCCACCGTTGAAGTTTCAGCCACATCAACGGTTTGAATTGACTCTCCTCGGCGAATAACAGTACAACGGTCAGCCACTTGCTTAATCTCTTTTAACTTGTGCGTAATAATAATTATAGACTTGCCTTCATTAGACAATTTATGCATTGTTTCCATTAGCTCGTCTATTTCTTGCGGCGTTAAAGAAGCCGTCGGCTCATCAAAAATTAAAATATCTGCACCACGGTAAAGGGTCTTTAGAATTTCCACTCGTTGTTGCATACCCACTGAAATATCTTCAATCTTAGCATCAGGGTCTACTGACAAACCATATTTTTTAGAAAGCTCAACAATTTTTTCGCGTGCTTGAGCCTTATCCACCACCAGTCCCTTGGTCGGTTCTTCACCTAGAATAATGTTTTCAACTACGGTGAAGGCTTGAATCAACATAAAATGCTGGTGCACCATGCCGATTCCTAACTCGACTGCTCTTTTTGGAGATCCGATTGTCACAGCCTTACCGTTCATATAAATCTGACCGGAGCTAGGTTCTAGTAAACCGGATAAGATATTCATTAAAGTTGATTTGCCTGCCCCGTTCTCACCAAGTAAGGCATGAATTTCTCCTTTTTTAAGTTCTAAATTAATCTTTTTATTTGCAAAAAAATCGCCAAACTTCTTGGAAATATCTCGCATTTCGATAACAGCATGATCCATGTTAATCGAAACTCCTTTCTCCATTGCTAATGTTCATAGTCCCTCATATTATATCGGATAATAGCATAAATTTCAGTAACAAATTTATTTTAATAGACCATGTTTTTTTAAAACTATTTTAATCATCCTTGGTCTAAAAATTAATCTTCATTTGATTCAATTAAGACTTGCCTTGGCTTACTCCCATCTTGTGCGGAAACTAAACCTTGTGCTTCTAGGTCATCAATCATACGGGCTGCACGATTATAACCAATTCTAAATTTGCGTTGGAGTTGTGAAATAGAGATAGTATCCTGTTCCTTAATCAACTCCACTGCTTCAAGATAATATTCATCATCAGAGGCTTCTGAGTTTAAGACACTCTCTTCACTGACGACAATATTTTCATCATAATTGGCTTGTCTTTGTTGCTTGATGAAGTCAGTAATGCGCTCTACCTCTTCATCAGATATATAAGCTCCTTGAACTCGGATCGGTTTATTCTTGCCCATGGGTTGGAAGAGCATGTCACCACGACCCAGTAATTTCTCAGCACCGACCGAATCTAGAATTGTGCGTGAATCTGTTCCAGAAGAAACAGCAAAGGCTAAACGAGAAGGAATATTGGCCTTAATAATTCCAGTAATAACATCAACCGAAGGTCTTTGCGTCGCTATAATCATATGGATACCGGCTGCCCTCGCCATTTGAGCTAAACGGATAATGGCATTTTCAACATCATTAGAGGCCACCATCATGAGGTCTGCTAACTCATCAATGATAACGACTATCTTCGGTAATTTCTCGTAGCCAGTTCCTTCTTCTTTGTTCCAACTCTCCACTTGTTCGTTATAGCCATCAATATTTCTCACCCCGCTTGTAGCAAATAGTTCATAGCGTCTTTCCATTTCTTCTACCACATTATTTAAAGCTCTAGCTGCCTTGCGTGGATTGGTAACCACCGGTGATAACTGGTGGGGTAAGTCGTTGTAGAGGGTTAATTCGACCTTTTTCGGGTCAATCATTAAAAATTTAATGTCTTCAGGTTTTGCCTTCATTAAAATAGAACAAATAATTACATTCACACCAACCGACTTACCTGAACCTGTTGCTCCAGCAATTAATAAATGGGGCATCTTGGTTAAGTCAGCCAGACAAACTGAACCTGAAATATCTCGTCCTAAAGGCACTTCTAAGAGTTTATCAGATTCCAAGCCCGCATCGACAATTTCACTAAAGGCGACTGGGCTGACTTGGGTATTTGGAACTTCAATTCCTATTAGCGATTTGCCGGGTATAGGGGCTTCCATTCGAATATCACGTGCTGCTAGTGCCAAAGCAATGTCATCAGATAAGGACACAATCTTACTTACCTTAACTCCCACAGCAGGTTCAATTTCATATTTAGTGACTGAAGGACCCAAATTGGCCTTCACTATCTTGGCATCGACCCCAAAACTTTCAAAAGTCAATTCTAATTTTTTTATATTGTCATTAATACGTTGATATTCTTCCGACTGGTCGACTACTGGTAATTTTTTTAGTAGCTTTTTCCCAGGGAACTGATAGGTTTTAGATTTCTTTTGTTTGGTTTTGGTTTGCTTTTGTAGTTCTTCCTTACTTAAAACCTGATCTAAGTCATCGTCAGTTAGAGCTTGCCTTTGATTACTAGCGTCTTGCCAATGACTAGCAGTAGCTAAGACATCTGCTTTATTAGGCGTTTGTTTAGAAAGTGCCTCATCAGCCATTTCGTCTTGTGCTATGGCTGTTTCAATTTCTTCTAGGCTTTCTACTTCCTTCGTTGGTAAAGGATTCAGCTGCTCTTTTGTCATTGAATCAATCGATTGACTATCAGCTTGAGAATGCGCTATTTCTTGATCGTGCATCTGATCAAAGAAGTCTAAATCCAAGACACGTCCTTCTTCTTGGGATAAACGTTTGGAGTTTAAAGATTTTTGCTGATAATCTTCTTGACGATAAGGCTTAAATTCATATTCTGTGGTGGGGTTAAAAGCGGGTTGGTCTTCTCTTTCGAAGGTTGGCATATAAGCTGTTCGATTGTTAAATGAAACATCCTTTGGAGGAAGACTTTGTGTTTCTTCTGTTTTCATAAAGAAGGAATAGAAACGACTAAATAGTGTTGTAAATACATTTTGCTTTTCTTGCTTTGATTCATTAAGTTCGTTGCCTTCAATATTCATAACCTCATCAGGATTTTCTTCCAATGGACTAGCAGCGATGATGTTTCGTTCATCGTTAAGATCATCACCTTTATCTTGGTAAACCTCTTTAAGTTCTGAAAAATCAGGAAAAAGTTCTTTAAAAAGATTAGTCATTTGGCTAAATAATTGCTGAATGGCTTGCCAACCGGTAATTAAAGGGCGATCTAAAAGAAAAATTAAGCCGATAAAGAAACTAACAAAGAAGAAGAGATAAGATCCCCATTTACCAAATAAATATCCGATACTGACATAAAGACCTGCTCCGACCAATCCACCCCCTAAGTTAGAAATACTTTGTTGAGATAATAATTCCTTACGGTAGATTCGAAATGCATGCTCAAACGCCGACTGCTGAGTATTATTTTGTAAGTAATCGTAATACTCAATAAAGTGTAAAGACCCTGCTAATGCGATTATAATTAAAAAACCACCTAAGAGTGGTCTCAAAGGTACATTAATTACTCTTCCTTTTAGCATCATCATGGAGCCTAAGAATAAACTGGTATATAAGAGAAGTCCGTAACTTTCACCTACCATTAAACGAAAACCATTAGTTAGCATTAAACCCATAATGCCCCAATTGAAAATAGCGACTAAACTTAAGAAAGTAATTAATATACCTAAAAATAAGTAGATTGATTGGTACTTCATTTGATTGGGTGATTGACTCTGACGCTTGGATTGTTTTTTCTTTTGAGCCATTCACATCACATCCTTTCAGAACTCTCGTGCATGGGTTATTATATCATTTATGATAAATGATATCGAACAAATTATCGTATTTCTAAGTTTATTAAAGGCTTATACCAATTAAAATTCAACTTCTAGAAATACTCTTTTATATGATTACTAACTTGATAAACCACAAATTTTAGCTTAGAATGTATCAAGTCATTGTATTTGTTGTAAAATAACACAAAATAATATATCGTTAATTATATCAATTAGATGGAGCGTGAAAAATGAAATTTATAAAAAAATATTGGAAGTTAATTTTTCTTATCTCGATGGTTTCATTGATAGCAACAGGCTGTATTCGCTATGATGCATCGGGTAACCCAACTGGACCTATCTATGAATATTTAGGAGTACCAACTGCTAACTTCTTAGACTTTTTAGCAGATATTTTTGGCGGTTCTTATGGGATTGCAATCATGATAGTTACCCTAATCACTCGTTTGTTTATGCTTCCATCGACTTATAAGATGACTAAATCATCAATGGAAAGCTCAGCTAAAATGAAATATGCCCAACCTGAAATTGCAGAAATTCAAGAAGAAATGAAAGGAACAGATAATCCACAAGAAAAAGCTGCTCTGCAACAAGAGTTAATGCAAGTTTACGGAAAATATGACATTAACATGTTATCGAACGTTTCTGGCTGTTTACCATTATTAATTCAAATGCCAATTATTTCAGCTGTTTATACAGCGGTTCGTACATCCGATAAAATTGCAGAGTCCTCTTTCTTAGGTATTCACTTGGGTGGAAAGAGTTTACTATTAGTTGGTTTAGTTGCAGCAACTACCTTCTTATCTAGTTGGTTAATGCAAAAAGGAACAGCTACACCCGTTTCCGATAATCCTCAAGCCAATCAAATGCAACAATCAATGATGTATATGAACCCAATTATGTTAGGTTATTTCACTTATATTTCTAACGCGGGAATCGGACTATATTTCTTCACTGGTTCTCTTTTCACTTTAGCTCAACAATTCTATATGAATCAGGTTGCACGACCAAAAATTCAAAAAGATATTGATGAAAAAGTCAAAAAGTATCAAAATATGCCGCGAGTAAAGCGACAGAAAAAAGCGAGACAAACGAAAAAACAATTAGAAAAAGTAAATGCTGACCGTATTGTGCCGGTTAAAAATCCAAAAGCTAGAAATGCTGGAAAGCAAAGAAAGAATAAATAAATCTACATAAAATGAGCCTCACCACATTATTGTGCTGAGGCTCGTTTTATTTTTCTTCTTTAGCAAGTTCTTTGGCAATCCTTTCACTTTTATAAATTAAGTGTTGGTCCGTTAAAATCGGAAACTCAACATAGAAGATCGATCCTCTTTGATAGACAGACTCCACCCGAATTTTTCCGTGGTAGCCTTCTACTAATTGTTTAGCGATACTTAACCCTAAGCCATTACCACCTTTGGCACGCGCTCGTGCTTTATCCACTCGGTAAAACCTTGAAAAAACACGCTCTTTATCTTCTGCTGTCATTCCTTCTCCAAAATCTTGGACAGCAATTTCAACCTTATTCATGGTTTGACTGACTGAAATATGTATCTCCGGACGATCTGTCGAATATTTCACAGCGTTATCAAGTAATATTACTAAGATCTGTTCAAAGTGATGATGATAAATATTGACATAAACTTTTTTACTTTTCTCATTATCTAAATAAAAATGAAAGTTTGGATATAAAATTTCAAAATTATGGTGGACTAGAGAAGCTGCGGTGGTGATTTCGGTTACTTCGTCTTTGTAATCCACGTCTACATGGTCTGCTCTTGAAAGGTCTAACATTTCTTGGACTAATTCCTTCATTCGTGTAATTTCTTGCAGCGAAGCAGAAATAGATTCATCTAAAACCTGCTGATCTTCTTTACCCCAGCGATTTAACATCTTTAAATGTCCTTCAACAATCGCTACCGGCGTTCTTAATTCGTGCGAAACATCTTCCACAAACTGTTTTTGACCCTTTACATAAAGCTCAATCTTATCGAGCAGTTTATTAACATGTAAACTTAAATCGCTCCACTCATCATTGGTTCGCGGTCGAACAACACGAACCTGAGAGAGAGTATCTCCTTCTAATAAATCTAAAGTGTTAATAACATAAGTTAAGGGCCTTAAAAAATAATGAGCGATTAAAAAGCCACATAATATTGAAATCAAAGTCGTTATTAGAAAACAACGAATCAAAAAATAATTTAACTTTTGAACATACGCTACTTTTGCCTCAGGTAGAACAATATATTGAACAATGCCTAATAATTCTTGATTAATACGACTCGAAATCCGACTAGAGCCGATTAGATAATTCTTTCCTTTTATATTTTGCCTTTCAAGCTCTTTACTAGATGATCCAATAGGATATTGAAAATGCTGACTTTCATTTAATAACTTTTGTTCGGGACTATATAGGCGAATGATAGTTTGGTCGTTAGAATAGTGATCTATTAAAAACTTAACTTTTGTCTCACTATCTTGTTCTTTTTGGTCAAGGAATTGTTGAGCTTGGAAAGGCTGATCTTGGTCGGATAGCCCCTTAATTAAAAATTCAAATTGCATCTGATGACTTTCCTTTGATTGTTCATCGTACATTTGAATCGTTAACTGGCGATAGATTAAAAGTGAAATAAATGACAGCATAATCATTGCTAAGGATAAGAAAATACCCCATTTCCATTTAAGCGAAAGGGGTTGGTCTTTCTTAAAAGTAAAGACAGAAGATGATTTAGTTTCTGATGACATAGCCTGTACCACGAACCGTTTGAATATAAGATTCTTCTCCTGGAATATCGATTTTATTTCTCAAATAACGGATATAAACATCCACCACATTAGTTTCAACCTCGGATTTATAGCCCCATACTTGTTCTAATAAGACATCTCGTGGCATAACCATATTGATATTTTCCATTAAAAAGACTAATAATTCGTATTCTCTTTTAGTTAAATCAATTAACTCACCTTGTCTTTTCACCATACGGCTTGATTTTTCAACCACTAAGTCCCTAAATTTTAGATAAGGTTGATTTTGAGTTCTTGATTCATCTTCAGTCTCGATTCGACGGAAAAGTGCTCTGAGTCTGGCTAATAATTCTTCAATGGCAAATGGTTTAACGATGTAGTCGTCTGCTCCTTGGTCAAGACCTGAAACACGATCAATGACAGAATCTCTAGCCGTCATAATAATAATAGGTACATCTTTAACTGGACGAATACGGCGTACAACTTCCAACCCATTTAATTCAGGTAACATTAGGTCAAGTAAAATAACATCCCACTTTTCTTCTAAGGCCTTTTCCAAACCACTGCGCCCATCATAACAGATAGCTGTTTCATAGCCTTCATGTTGAAGCTCAAGCTCAACAAAGCGAGCTAAGTTCTTCTCATCTTCAACAATTAAGACACGTTGATTTACATTTTTTACCATGCGAACTTCCTCCTATAGACTTAACTTACTAACCAATTAACGTTTATTAAGGTCTTAGACTATTGGTCTACTCTTTCTTCACGCGATTCATCCCAAATGAAATGGTAGCTGCCAACTTTATCCACACGTTCATAAGTATGCGCTCCGAAATAATCACGCTGTGCTTGAATTAAATTAGCTGGAAGTACTTCACTACGATACGAGTCATAATAAGCAATTGCGCTTGAAAATCCAGGAACAGCAACACCCGCTTGAACTGATAAAGAAACAATTTCGCGAACACTTGATTGATACTGATTAGTGATTTGAGTGAAGAAATTATCTAATAAAAGGTTATCTAATTCTCTATTACGATCAAAAGCATCAGAAATATCTTGCAAAAAGCGCGCACGAATAATACACCCTGCACGGAAGACACGGGCAATTTGGCTATAATTTAAATCCCATTGATATTCTTCGGAAGCGCTGCGATATTCTGCAAATCCTTGAGCATAGGACATAATTTTTGAAAAATAAAGTGCCTGACGAATTTTCTCTATCCACTGTTTACGATCCTTTTGGAAGCTAGAAGTATCATGCGAAGGTCCTTGAATAATTTGAGAAGCCTTAACACGTTCTTCTTTTAAAGCAGAGATAAAGCGCGCATAAACCGATTCTGTAATTGTAGGTAAGGGAACGCCTAAGTCTAAAGCTGATTGCGAGGTCCATTTTCCAGTCCCTTTATTACCAGCTTTATCAATAATCATTTCAACCATTGGTCGCTTGCTTTCAGGGTCTTTTTCCTTAAGAATCTTGGCGGTGATCTCGATTAGATAGGAATTTAATTCTCCTTGGTTCCATTCCTCAAAGACTTGAGCAATCTCATCTGCAGACATTCCTAATAATTTATCCATGATTGCATAGGATTCGGCAATTAATTGCATATCACCATACTCAATACCATTATGAACCATTTTAACATAATGACCGGCACCATTTGCTCCCATATAAGCTACACAGGGTTCTTGATCAGCTGGTGCTTTTGCCGCAATTTCTTTTAAGATAGGCTCAACTAATTCATAGGCTTCTTTTGGTCCACCAGGCATTAAGGCAGGACCATGTAAGGCACCTTCTTCCCCACCAGAAACTCCCATCCCAATAAAATGTATGCCAGAGTCAGCTAAAGTTTCTGCTCTTCTCATAGTATCTTTAAAGAAGGTATTCCCTCCATCGATTAAAATATCTCCTTGGTCTAAAAGAGGTAAAAGTGATTGGATTGTAGAATCAGTCGCTTGACCTGCTTTTACCATTAACAAGATACGACGAGGCTTTTCAATTGATTGAACAAAGGATTCCAAGTCATAGCTAGCTACTAAATTTTTATCTTTATTTTCGTTTATGGCTGCTTCTGTTTTAGACTGTGAGCGATTATAAATTGCTACACGATAACCTCTACTTTCAATATTTAACGCTAAATTCTTTCCCATTACAGCCATTCCAACTACACCAATTTGAGCTAATGTCATCTAATTATCTCCTTCACTTTCATGATTATCTCATTCTAACAAACTTTTAACTTGAATTAAAGTTAACTTAATAAAGACAAATTGCATTTTATAGGCGTTTGCGTTACACTATTTTTATCAATGGATAGGAGGTTCCAGCCAATGAAAGCCAACAAAAAAAAGAAAAGTAAATACGATCGACGTATAAAAATCTTTTCGATTATTATGGTGATTACCATGTTAGCTGGTGTCATTTTTAGTCTCGTAATTTCTTTTTTTAATTATAAAGGATAATAGGAATGAAGTGGATTCTGCCACTTCATTTTTTATTGATTCGATTTGGTTTTCCCAAACCATTTTTCCATTCCACCCTTTAGAATAAAGACTTGGTCATATCCATTCTTTCTTAATATATTAGCAGCTCTTGAACTTAAAAAATAATTATCATCCACTAAATAAACAGGAATATCTTTTCGAATTTCACTAAAACGCATTTTAAATTGCGACATTGGAATACTTCTAGCTCCTAAAATATGACGTGCATCAAATTCTCCCGCTTCACGAACATCAACCACTTGGACTTTGCGAATAATTTCATTTAATTCTCCACTAGCGACCAATTGGGCTGATCGTTTGCGCATTATCCAAAGGCTTACCCAGAAAATACCATAAACTAAAAGAACAGTTACAATTATCCACAAAAACAGTTCAAATATACTCATCATTATTTCCTACTTTCTTTTACTAAAATTAAATAAGCTGCTCCTAAAATTCCGGCGTCATTGCCTAATTCAGCTAAGCTTATTTGTGTTTGATCTTTGATAGGTTGAAAAACAAATTTTTGATATTGTTTTTCAATGGATTCCTTAAGGGAGTCTCCAGCCTTGGAGATACCCCCTCCGATAACAATCTGTTGCGGATTGAGAATGTTTGCTAAGTATGAACAAGCTAAGCCTATGTATTTTGAAAAGTTTTCAAAAATTTCCAGAGCAAAGTCATCATTAGCTTTTACTGCTACCATTAAATCCTCAGCTTCAACCACTTGGCTAGCTTGGAACATTTGGTACAAAGAAGATTGGCCTTGATAATCTTTAGCAAGAAGTTGACCCAAGTTATTGAGACCTTTGGCTGAAGCAATCGCTTCTAAGCATCCCTTTTTACCACATGAACAAGGAAAACGATCGGTAAAGTCCACTGTTATATGGCCAATTTCTCCCGCTGAACCCGAAGCTCCTTTAATCAAACGATTTTGGCAGATAATTCCTCCTCCAACTCCTGTTCCCAAAGTTAACATTGCTAAATCACTGCAACCCTTGCCTGCTCCTTGCCAGAGTTCACCAAGAGCAGCTGAATTAGCATCATTAATGATCATAAAGGGAAGGTTGATTGCTCTTTCAAATTGGCTTTTAACGGGATGAGGGTGTACCCAATTTAAATTATAGGCTCCCTTAACTGAACCATCTTCTAAAATAGTGCCCGGACTACCCATTCCAATGCCTAGGTAATCTTCTGCTACTTCTTGTCTTTCTTCTAATTTGTTTTGAATAGATTCGATAATCGAAGGAACAATTTTTTGACCTTTATTTTGAGTCATGGTTGGTATTGACCATTTTTCAATAATTTGACCTTTTTGTGAAATAATGGCCATTTTAACACTCGTTCCACCCAAATCGATGCCGATAATCTTTTTCATATACAGCCTCCTAGCGATAGTTAAAAATTTTACCCATAATTAAGAGAGCAGTCAAAATAAATATTCCCCAAAAAACCCCTGATCTTATCTTCTTATCAACACTGGCATGCAATCGGTGACCTAGACCTAAGACTAAGGTCGTCATACCACCGTATACCGCTCCACCAAAATGTCCCCACTGATCAATCCCTTGAGAAGAAAAACCAGTAATGACATTCAAAATAATTAACAGTGAAAAATTAATGGCTCTTTGCCTTAAAACAATCATATTGGGATACATTTTCGCTAAGACAATATAAGCTAGAAACAAGCCGAAAATACCTGTCGAAGCACCTGCTGAAACATTGTCATTAAAGGCAAAAGAAAATACATTGCCCCCAAAACTAGCAAGTAAATAAATTATTAAAAAGCGTCCGTGTCCAAGAATTTTTTCTAAGTCTTGCCCTATAAAATAAAGAGAAAGGTTATTAAAAAGCAAGTGTTCAAAACCAATATGTATAAAGCTTGGTGTAATTAATCGCCACCATTCTCCACCATAAAGAATTAATTCATTGGACTTCGCTCCCGTTTTTATTAAAGCCTCTAAGGATGTTGTTGTTTGAAATCTTATTAACATATAAATGAAGACCATTAAGTTGATCGCTACTAAGGAATAAGTAACGAAGGGTAAGGCTAAAATACGTCTCTTTTTCATATTTGAAACTCCTTTAATAATTTGAAGTCCATTATACACTAAGTAGCTATTTTTTCCTATTGAGCCTAATTCAGTTAAAAATAAAAAGTCTAGGTCATTAATGGCCCAGACTTTCATAAAAATTATTTTTTAACTTCACGGTGTAATGTTACCTTACGATCTCTTGGGCAGTACTTTTTAACTTCCAGACGATCAGGATTGTTACGTTTGTTTTTATTAGTTAAGTAATTACGTTCACCGCATTCAGTACATTCTAAATTGATGTTTACGCGCATGATTTTCCCTCCAAACTAAAAAATATTTACTCTTCCAAGAACAGCACTATAAGATTATACCATTGTTTCTAAAATTTAGCTATGGTTTTTTATTGATAATAATAAGCTCCATGAGTTAACTGGCTAGCAATTTCATGAATGGTCATATCAGAGTTCAATTGATATTCGCCTGTTTGAATTAATGAAGATAATTGCCATTGTTCGATAAGGTTTTGAAACTCTTGAGCGGAGGTAATATATCCTTCTGTTTCTAATCGCTGAGAAATCTGACTAGCATTCTCTCCTTGACGAATTACAAAGGCTCCTTCAGCAGAAGCTTGGTTATTATCTTCACTTGCAGTTTCATCATTAGAATCTATGGATTCATCTTGTTCTTCAGTATTATCACTCTCATCTCTCAGTGACTCTAAATAATCAATTGATTCTCTTTGTTTAGCAACCTTTTCTGTTAAGGATTCGTTATCGGTGGTCACTTTTTCTAATTGTTTTTTTAAGTTTTCATTATCGCCTGTTAGTTTTTCTAAACTGGCTTCACTTTCTTTAACCTTGTCTTTTAATTGCCTGGTTTCTTGCCCATCAAGTAAGCTAGGTAAGGTCACTCCCTCGATTGGCACATACCCTTGAACAAAGGTAGCATAAACAGCCGTTAGTAAACTGGCAATTAGAAGCCCCACCCCTAATGATCTTAATTTTTCTTTTTTCATATTAAACCTCCTAACTAGCGGTTTTCAATATATTCATCGATCACGTATTGAATGGTTACGAGCTCTTCATCAACCTCATCTTCAATTTCTTTTAAGGTATAACCTTGTGAATAGTAACGAATGATGTCTTCGCGATTGCGATCATTGACATCATAATTGACACGCGGTTGAACCACTTCTTCTGCAACTTCAAGAGCTTCATGCTCTTCAACTGCTTCAATTGCTTCAAATTTTTCAGCATCTTCTTTGGGTGCAAAATAAACATCTTGAGCTGTTAAAGGCTGCATAAATTCTTCCTCAACACTTTCAATGGAAGTATCTTCCACCTTGAGTTGATTAATCGAATGTTGTAACTGTCTGATTTTTTCTGCGTGATCTTCAAGCTTTTTATTTAAGCTTGCATTACCTGTAGAGTCTTTGGTAAACAAAGACATCACCAAGACAATAATTGCCAGCACCAATAGAGCCAGTACTAAAATCCAAATATCCATTATTTCACCTCATCTATTTTTTCTCAGTTTAGCAAACCTTTGTGAAGATTTAAATAAATCTTTCTGAAAATTTAACCCTAATTAAGGCGAAGTTAAATTTTTCTTATTCTTATAATCAATAATAGTCTCTCTAGTGGCTGATTTCAATTCAAAGTAAGCATTATACACGTCCCGTGCTATTCGAGTGGCTTCACCACCGTATGAAGACTGGTTAAGGTAAGGGACAATCACGCTAATAGCTATCTCAGGATCATCAAAGGGTGCATAACCAATGTAAGTACCATTTATAACAGGATCATTTTTTGCATATTGAATAGGTCCTGCATAGAAGGCTTCTGTCGTTCCCGTTTTCGACCCTACTTGAAAAGGATAATCCTGCAAATAAAATGAAGCAGTTCCTTCTTGGGTATGGGAAACCATTCGCATTCCTTCTTGAATTCTTTGCATTTGGGCAGGCTCATTTTGAATGACATTCATTAACTTTGGTGGAATAGTGGTAACAATCCCACCTAATTGACCGTTTTTATCAGTTCCGCGAACTTCTTTAACCAATCTAGGTGAATAACGTTTGCCGTTATTAGCTATTGTAGAGACATATTGAGCCATCTGTAACGGTGTGTATAAGTCGAATTGACCATACGATAAATCAAGTGCTGAAACTAACATATTACTAGCAGGTGTATATCCCGTTGATTCATTGGGGAGGTCGATACCAGTCTTAGTTCCCAAGCCAAATTCAGCAAAGTTCCTTCTCAAAATATCGATGGTCCGAGGATTAATATTCAATCGTCCCTCTTCTTCATAATTGTATTGCCCACCGATACGCATGGCTAACTTAATCATGTAAATGTTTGAAGAACGTTGCAATGCAATCATATCATCAATAGGAATTTGCCCTGTTCGATTGAATAGGGATGTTTTCTCTTGAGAAGCTTGGAATTTTAATGGTTCATCAACAATTACATTATCTGTTAAAGAAATAACGCCTTCTTTATAACCCATTGAGATCATGGCAGGCTTGACACTAGACCCCATACCGTAGGATGTGTTAATGGCTCCTAAAGCGTCATCAACAATTTGCTCACGATTATAGGTATCATTTTTTTTATCATAAGCATATCTCTTACCGGAAATGCCTAATACTTCACCATTTTTTGGATTTAAGGCTACCACATAAACTCGATCATTTAATCCCTGTTCGGCTCCCATATTAACTAAACTGCTTTCAACAATCTCATCTAACTTAGCTTGAAAATCTGTATTGATAGTTAATACCAGATTGTTTCCTTTTGAACCTTCGTAGACTTTATCATTTTTTAGAATATCATCTTTAGCATCTGTCACAATATTAAAAACTGATTTAGAGCCTTTTAAAATCGATTCATATTGCTTTTCTAAATAAGAAATTCCGATTCGATCATTCATAGCATAACCTTTAAGCAATAATTCCTTAGCGTCTTCTCTTGGAATACCGCGCTCTTCAGTCGAAACTTGTCCTAGGATAGAACGGAGCATATCCTTTTTAGGATAAACTCTTTGCCAATCAGTCCCAATTTGAATGCCGGGTAAGTTTCTTAAGTTTTCACTCACCCTAGCTATTTCTTCTTGGGTAACATTTTTATTTTTTATCGTAACGGTCGATAACTCGTAAGCAGCTGCCATACGTTTATAGATGGCAATAATTTTTAATTCGGCTTCCGAAAATTCTAAATCTTCGTCTTCAACTTTTGATAATTGAGCTTCATAAGCCTGACTGCCTGATAAAAGCAGTTCCTCATCATTTAAACGTTTACGAATTTCGTCGATATTATTTACGATAAAATAATCTTTCTTATCTCTTTCGGTAACTCCTTGAGTTGGTAATTCAATTAAAGAGGCTAACTGAGTAGCAATTTTAATAAGATCTCCATTATCTACCCTCGAGGCACGATCTCTGGTAAAGAGAATAGCTCGTTCCGGTTGATTACCGACAATCACATCACCTTGGCTATCATAGATCATTCCACGAGGCACAGCCCCCGTTGAAATGGTTGATTCGGTTCGTTGAACCATTTTAGTAAGACTTTCTCCTTTATATAGTTGCAAATAGCCCAGACGAATAAAAAGGGCTGTAAAAGCTAAAAAGGCTGTAAAAAACAAAAGATTTAATCGCCTAGGTATATGTGAACGCTTCTTTTTTTTATTTTTATTTAATTTTTTAGGCATCTTCATCATACTTTCTGTAATCTATTTCTAAAGTCTAAGTTATTATAGCAAACTATACCTCAAGTTGAAACTTTATCCGTTAAGTCATAAATTAACATTTATTATTTTGTGATTTTATCACTATTTTTTGCTAAGATAGATAAGCAATGTTTCAAGAAAAAGGAGTTTTTTCGTGAAAATTAAAAGTAGAAAATATTTTATTTTAGTGAATATATTTATTAGCTTCTTAATAGCAAGTATGTTAGCCTATTTGATGAAATTTATTCCCATAGGAGATCAACAAGAACGTACCCTGCTCACCGTTGATTTAAGCCAGCAATACATCGATTTTTTCAGTTTGTATCAACGAGCACTCACAGAAAATCCTAGACTCTTCCTTTATTCTTTTGAAAAAGGAATTGGTGGTGAGATGATTGGCTTATGGGCGTATTATTTAATGAGTCCCTTTAATCTGATTATACTATTTTTTAAAACTGAAAATTTAGATTTCGCCATTCTATTTTTAACCCTCATAAAACTGCTAGCCATTTCGGCCAGTTTTTATTATTTTGTTGAAAAAAAATACACCATCCAGCCAGTCATGAATATAGCTTTTAGTCAAGCCTATACCTTCATGTCTTATACCATGGCCTATCAACTGAATATCATGTGGTTAGATGGATTATTCTGGTTACCACTAATTGCACTAGGTCTAGATTATCTACTCAAAGAGAACAAACCGCTTCTTTATGTTTTTAGTTTAGCGATTGCAATGATCAGTCATTATTACATAGCTTATATGATTTCGATCTTTTTAATGGGTTATAGTCTTTTTGTCATTTTCGAAGATGAGAAACACCTTTCAATCAAAAAAGTTTTTTCGCAATACTTTTCTTTTATAAAATATTCACTGCTTTCAACCGGATTGTCAGGACTCTTTTTACTCCCTACTTTTATTTCAACTCTGAGCAGCAAAAATGCTCATAAGAAAGGATCCTTCGATTTTATTTTTGATTGTTCAAGTGAACACTCCTTGATGGATTTACTGGCCAAAAACTTTATCGGTGCTTTTAATTTTAATCAGTTATCCAACGGTTCAGCCAATTTTTATGTGGGCATGACTGTGGTAGTTCTTCTTATCTTATACTTTCTCTCAGCTAAGATAAGAATGAAAGAAAAACTAATCAGCTTTATGTTATTAGTCTTTTACTTTGCCTCCTTTACTTTCACTAATTTAGATAAGGCATGGCACCTTGGTCAATTTCCGATTTGGTATCCTTCTCGTTTTTCATTCTTAGTTTCATTCTTTTTATTAATTTTAGCGATTCGCTCTTATAAATACGTTCATAAGATCAGACTCTATCAAATACTCACCATAGTTTTTTCTTTAACAGTCTTTTGTTTATTTTATTTTTTGAATGATAATTATAGCTTTTTAAGTGATGCAAAAATCTTTTATAGCCTCATCTTCATGCTCTTAATTAGTTTTATTTTCTATCTTAATCGCAAGCCCAATAAGGGTTTGCTTTTCCTAATACTCCTTCTAACATGTGGAGATATGACTCTAAACGGTTACTTCATTTTGTCATCTAATGATCATTATGTGCAACCTTCTCGATTTAAAGATTATATTGCCTTATTGGATGAGATGATTGCCCCTGTTCAACCTAAAGAAAATGAATTCTATCGCATCCATAAGACCTTTAATCGAACAAAAAATGAATCCTTTTTCGCTAATTATCCTAGCGTCAATCATTTTGGATCAACCTTAGAGGCTTCTACTAGCCAACTGTATGGTTATTTGGGAATTCCACACACTAGTAATTCCATTTATTACACCAGTGGGACCCTGTTTACCGATGATTTTTTGAATATTCGCTACCTCATCGATATCACCTCCAATACAAATATGTATGCCACGGTTGAAAGTTACGCTTTATATCGAGAAGTCAGCGATTTTGATATTCGAGCGCATCAAAAACTCAAAAAAGAAAAGCGCTATGTCTACTATAAAAATCCGAATGTTTTGGGACTAGGAATGGAAGTATCTCCTGTGGTTATAAAAGCTAAGTTTAAAAAATATAAGCCCATTGAAAATCAAGAAATCTTATTAGACTTGCTGAACTTTGACGGTGAAAAGCTACAATTCTTTGAACAAAAAAAATTCAAAAAAATTGATTATCTAAATCTGAATGTGACCAATAAAGGAGATGGGGACTTCTATACCTACAAAAAAGAAAATCCCAAAAGGGATGCTTCTTTTGCCCTATCCTTTGATACTGAATCAAACAATCCCTTTTATTTTACTTTTCCTAATCATTTTTCTAACAACAGAGTTGAACTTATACTAGATAGTAAGCCTTATGAGTTTTATTCGCCTACTAACAGCCGCCAAATTATGGATGCGGCTTTTAAAAAATCAGGTAAAGAACATTCACTTAGAGTTAAGTTAAAGAAAAACACTTTTAAAGCCAACCTTATAAATCTCTATGAATTCAACCTTAAAAACTATCAGCAGTTAATCACAAAAAGAAAAAACAAGTCTCTAAAAATTACTTCTTTTGAAGAAAATACTTTGGAAGGCCAAATTAATATTGAGCAAGAAGAAGGATATTTGCTGATGACATTGCCTTATGATCCTTATTGGCATGTTAAAGTGGACAATCAGTCTGTAGAAGCCCTTCCAGTTTTAAATGATACTTTAATGGCTATTCCAATGACCAAAGGTAAACATACAATTAAGATGACTTATTTCCCCGACTCTATCTATTATGGTGGCTTGGTTAGCTTTCTAGCTATTGCTTTATTAATAGTAGATCAAAACAAATTTCGCCATAAAAATAAATAATTCATGTTATAATAAATATAGGCGTCCAACTTGCATAATGCTGAATAGTTGGATAAGATAGCTCTATTAAATTATAGAATAAAGGATGTTTTATTTGAAAAAATTATTTTTTATCCTTAAAAATGGCTTGAATAATCCACGCTTTTATATCGAGAGCCTCAATGTCAAATGGAAGCAAGTATTAGTCCTTCCTTTAATTATCACCATTTTAATGGCTTTGAATTTTGGAAAAGCCCTTTTTCCAACACTGCGATCCATTCAAACAGATATTAATGAAAGCATTAATTATCTACCTGATTTCCACATTAATGCGGGTGAACTCCAGCTTAATGAAGGCGAGAAAGCTCTATATTATGAATCACGACAATTTCAATTAATTATAGACGATCAGTTGACCAATCTTTCTGAAGGAGAAGGTTTAATTTTAAAGTCAGTAGATAATAGAGACCCTCAATTGACGAGCACCTTCAACTTGTTACTAGTTAAAAACCAAATACTGGTCTATACACCCGAAAATGGTCAGGTTTTTGCCTTTAATCATGATATGGTCACTAATAAAGAAAATCTAGCGGCCGTTTTGACTTATGCTAGTCAATTTAGTTTAACTCAACTCTTCTTTACTATAATAATGACTTGGATAGCCGCGGTCTTCGCTCACTTTTATTTTCTAGTTATTACCTCTTTATTAACCGGTATCTTGAACATGCGTTTAAACTTTCCTTTACCTTTTATGGTGCGAATGAAGTTAGTTATGGTTTGTTCTTTTGTGCCAATCTTAATGATAGAAATCATTCAATTATTATGGTCAGGCTTTTATGTTCCTTTCTATCTCTTTGTGGGCCTAACACTCTTTATTATCTACCATACTTTTAAACAACATACTCTCTTCATGCATCAATTGTTATCTCATATGGATATCAACATTATCAAAGAAGAAGATATTAAAACAGATGAAGACAAAAAGGACTCCTAATTCAGGAGTCCCCAGACTGAAGACAAACCCTTTGTGAGTTAATCTCAAATAAAGGGGTTGTCTTTAT